>DATNGU010000415.1:0-7544 GCA_035605775.1 Solirubrobacterales bacterium
CGATCACGGCCCAGCCGTCCTGAGGCTTTGCCTCTATGAGGACACCCGCCAACTTGCGGCCGGCGATCCAGACGTCGTTGGGCCACTTGATCTGGCACTCGATGCCGGGCTCCAGCTGCTCGGCGGCCTCGCAGACTGCGAGCGGGACCGAGAGCGGCAGCAGCAGGTGTCGCTGGTCGAGCGGGCGCAGGATCGCCGAGTAGAGCAGTGCCTTGCCTGCCGGCGCGGTCCAGGTGCGGCCCTGGCGCCCGCGCCCCGCAGTCTGCTCGGCGGCGGTGACGACGGTCCCGCCGGGCGCGCCGGCCTCGACCAGGTCGCGGGTGCGGGCGTTGGTCGAGTCGGTGACCCGAAAATGCCGGTGCGGCGCTCCGAAGCTCACGATGCCGCGTCGGCGAGCAACGCCTCGACCAGGCCGTCGACGTCGTGGCACTCGGCTTCGACGTGCACCTCGAGGCCGACGGCGCGGGCCGCCTCGCTGGTAATTGGGCCGATCGAGACGACGCGGGTCGATGTCGGGAAGTTGTCGCCGAGCGCCTCGGTCAGGTTGCGCACGGTCGAGGCTGAGGTGAAGGTGACGTAGTCGGCACCCTGCGCGGCCTCAACCGCCTCCGGCGCGGGGTCCTCGCGCACCGTCTCGTAGAGGGAGACGACATCGACTTCGGCGCCGCGCTCGCGCAGCGCTTCGGGGAGGACGTCGCGCGCCTCGGCGGCGCGAGCGATCAGGACGGGGCGACCGGAGATCTCGATCGCGGCCAGTGACTCAACCAGCGCCTCGGCGACGAAGCGCTCCGGAACGACGTCGGCTGCGATCCCACGCTCAGCCAGCGCCCGCGCCGTGCCGGGGCCGATCGCAGCGACGGTTGCGTTGGCCAGCGCCCGCGCGTCGAGCCCGGCCGCCACCAGCGCCTCGAACAGCAGGCGCACCCCATTGGGGCTGGTCAGGCAGACGAGTGCGTAGGAACGGATCGAGTCGATCGCACTGCCAACGTTGTCGCTCTCGATCCTCGGCTCGATCCGGATCGACGGCAGCTCGACCACCTCGGCGCCGAGGCCGCGCAGGGTGGTGGCAAGGCCACTGGCCTGCGCGCGGGCTCGGGTGACGACCACGCGGCGCCCGTGCAGCGGGCGCCGCTCCAGCCAGGCGAGCTCCTCGCGACGACCGACCACGGAGCCGACGACGATCAGCGCCGGAGCGCCAACTCCCTCGCGTTCAACCGCGTCGGCTAGCGTGCCAAGGGTCGCGACAATGGTGCGCTGGCCGGCCGTCGTGCCCCGCTCGACCGCGGCAGCGGGCTCGTCAGCGTCACGGCCGGCGGCAATAAGCGCCCCTGCGTTGTCGCCCAGGCGCTTGACGCCCATATAGAAGACCAGCGTGCCGGGGAATTTGGCGAGCGCCTCCCAGTCGAGGGCGGTTTCCTCCTTGTCCGGATCCTCGTGTCCGGTGACGAAGGCGACCGCGGAGGCGTCGTCGCGGTGGGTGACAGGAATTCCGGCGTAGGCGCTCGCCGCGACGCCGGCGGTTACTCCGGGGACGACCTCGAACTCGACCCCGGCCGCGCGCAGCGCTTCTCCCTCCTCGCCGCCCCGCCCGAATACGAACGGATCGCCGCCCTTGAGCCGCACGACGCTCTTGCCCGCCCGCGCCGCCTCGACCAAACGCTCGTTGATCTCCCCCTGCGGAACCGACGTGCCGGTGCTGGGGCGCCTATATGGACCCCTCTCCACCGGCATGTCCGCGGCGGGGATCTTGCCTACGTATTTGAGCTCGGCGTCCTCGCGGGCGCCGTCGAGCGCTCCCGTCGGGATCAGGCGGTCGTGGAAGATCGCGTCGGCGGAGGCGATCAGCTCCAGCGAGCGCGCCGTCATCAGCCCGGGGTCGCCGGGACCGGCCCCGACCAGGTACACGACTCCAGGTCGCGCGCTCATGCCATCGCCTCGGCGCGGTCGAGGATGTCGCGGGCGCCCGCGCTGAGCAGACGCTCGGCGAGGAGGGACCCAGCTGCGACCGGGTCATCGGCCTTTTCCTCGACTCGGTCACGGATCCACTCGCCGCCGTCGGGTAGACCGACGAAGGCCTCGATCGCAATCTGATCTGCATCGACGGTGGCGTGTACGCCGATCGGCGTCGCGCAGGTCGCGTCGAGGAGGGCGACGGCAGCGCGCTCGGCGGTCAGCGCGCGCAGCGCCGTCCCCTCTCCGATTGCCGCGGCCGCCCGGATTGCGTCCGCATCGTCGCTGCGTACTTGCAGGACGAGCGCGCCCTGCCCCGCCGCCGGCGTCATCAGCTCTCCCGGAATGGCGAACGACACCTCGCCCTCGCGCCCCAACCGGCGCAAGCCGGCGGCGGCGAGGACGATCGCATCGGCCTCTCCCTCGGCCAGCTTTCGCAGGCGCGTATCGACGTTGCCGTGCAGGTCCCTCACCTCCAGGTCGGGGCGGGCGGCGAGCAGTTGAGCGCGCCGGCGCAGGCTGGCGGTGCCGACTCTGGCGCCCTCCGGGACGTTTTCGAGTGAGTCGCCCTTGCCAATCCAGACGTCGGCAGGATCCTCCCGTGCCGGCACCGCCGCGATCGCCAACTCGTCCGGCATCTCGGCCGGCAGATCCTTAGCCGAGTGCACACCGATCTCCGCCTCCCCCTCGAGCAACGCCCGCTCCACACCTCGCACAAAACGCGCCTTATCCCCGACCTCACCATCGGAGGAAACCTCAACCAGCTCCGCTCCCCCCAGAAGCTCAGCGACCTGCTCAGCCTGAGCTTTGGCAAGCGCGCTGTTACGGGTAGCGATTCGGATCATTGGGCTGGTCCCGGTAGGGGTGGAGCGTCTTGTACTTTTTTGCGGCGACAATGGCGGACGACCGCAAGCGATCTTCAAAAAAAGTTAAGCGGAACCCCTGCCGGGACCAGCCCTACGGAGCTCAGTCACTTTGCCCGGAGCCTCGCCCTCCGGCTCAGTCTCAGCATCGAGCCCGAACAGCTCGCGCAAGGCGCTGACGTAGAGATAGGCCTCATCGCTTCCCGCCGATCGCTTCATCCTCAAGGTCGGCTCGTGCAGAAGGCGGGCGGCGATCGCCTTTGCCATCGCCCTGAGGCGCTCGCGGTCGGCCTCGACGAGATTCTCCCAACGGCCGTCGTTCTCGGCCAGCACACGGGCCACGACCTCGTCACCGCGTTCGCGCAGCGCGGCAACCGTCGGCACTACCTCGAGCGAGGCCAGCCAGCGCTCGAAGCGGTCGAGCTCGGCGGCCAGGATCGGCTCAGCGCGCCGCGCCTCCCCCTCACGACCGCCGGCGTTGCGCTCGACGATCTGCTGTACGTCATCGATGTCGTGGAGGCTGACGCCGGCCACCTCGCGGCACTCCGGCTCGATGTCGCGCGGGACCGCGATGTCGACCAGCAACAGCGGGCGTCCCGCCCGTGTCTCCATCACCTGCGCCAGCCCGTCGCGCTCGACGATGTGGTGCGGCGAGTTGGTCGCCGAGACGACGATGTCGGCGACCTGAAGCTGCTCCGGCAGCTCCTCGAAGCGGACGGCCTCACCGTCAAAGCGCTGGGCGAGGCCGATCGCCCGGTCGTAGTGGCGGTTGGCGACGAAGACGCTTGCCGCGCCGCGCGCGACCAGCGCTTTGGCGACCAGCTCCGCGGTCTCTCCGGCGCCGATCACCAGCACCCGCCGCTCGCCGAGGTCGCCCAGCGTACGCCGCGCCAACTCGACGGCCACCGAGGGAATCGAGACCCCCTTCTCGCCGATTGCGGTCTCCTCGCGAACCCGGCCGCCGGCCGCGAGCGCACCGCGGAAAAGACGGTTGAGGATCGGCCCGGTTGCGCCCTCGACCAACGCCAGCTCATAGGCCCGTTTGACCTGACCCTGAATCTCAGCCTCGCCGACGATCATCGAGTCGAGCCCGGCGGTGACACCGAAGAGGTGGCGGGCCGCGTCTCCGGAGCGCAGGGAGTAGAGGTGGCCGAGCAGCTCGGTGGGGCGAATCTCCGCCTGCCGGGTGAGGACTCCCAGCGCCGTCGACTCGGCTTCGACCGTGTCGGAGACGATCAAGTACAGCTCGGTGCGGTTGCAGGTGGAGATTGCCGCCGCCTCGTGAATGCCGTCGACTGCGGTCAGCTCGTGCAGGGCGCCGACGGCGCGCCCCTCGGTCAGCGAAAGCCGCTCGCGCAAATCGATCGGCGCCGTCTTGTGGGACACCCCGAGGGCGAGAAGCTCACTCATATGGCGCCGCTTCCTCTGCTCCGTGAGGAGCAAAAGAGTCAGATATGGATTGCTCCTCGCTTCCCCGTCCGGGGGCGGCTTGGTCGCCGTTGGCCCGACTCTCGGCGAATCCCGCCAGCTCGCGCAGCTCGCGCTCAATCCGTTGCAGTTTGGCCGCCATGATCGCCACGTAGACGACGATCAGGGCGAGGAAGACGATGTAGGCGCCGGCGACGTACTTGCCTGCCTCGTCGAGCGGCAGAGCGGGGGTTGCGGCGAGCAGCAGGGAGAGCACTAGCTCACCTCAGGGGCGACGCGGGAGGAGCCGCCCGGCGTCGGCACGTCGAGGGCGCGGCGCAGACGCTTCAGCTGTCCCGAGGCGCTCTTCGCGGTCAACTCGAACTTGACCAGGGTCGTCCAGAGCAGGCCAATCGCGACCAGACTGATGAGGAAAGTGAACATCATCTCGCCGGGCAGGCCGCCGTTGGCGGTGCCGAAAGTGCGCGGGTGGACGAGGCTCTCAGCCATCCGCACCGCCATGAAGTTGAGTGGCACGAAGGCCCCCGCGGTGATCGCGAAGACCGAGGCGTATCGGGCCTGGCGCTCGCGATCCTCAATTGCGTAGCGGAACGGATAGTAGGTCGCATACATGAGGAAGACGATCAGGAAGCTGACCAGGGTCGGCTCGTCCCAGACCCACCAGTGCCCCCACGAGGCCTTGGCCCAGATCGAGCCGGTGATCAGCACCGCGACGCCGAAGATCACCGACATGTGGATCGAGACATAGGAGTAGGCGTCCCAGCGCGAGTCTCCACTGCGCAGGTGCAGGATCGCAAAGACGCCGCCAACGACGAAGCCGACTAGGGCGACGATCGCCAGCGGCACGTGCAGGTAGAAGATCTTCTGGATGAAGCCCTGGTCGGCGTCAAGCGGCACGTAGAAGAAGACCAGCGAAAGCGCCGCGACAAGCGCCGCGACGGTCGCGATCGAGAGGGGTCTCAGGCCTTTGCCGTACATCGTCCGGGGGGGGGGTGGGGCGCCTAGTCCTCCAGCAGGAAGTCGAATACCGCGTATCCGACGAGGAGGAAGATCAAATCGTATAGCCCGAGCACCGCGAGCCAGGTCCCGAAGCGATGGTAACCGGGACCACCCAGGGCCAGCAAAGGCTCGCTGGCGCCGCTCGCAGCGATCATCAACGGCACCACCAAGGGCAAGAGGACGAGCGGCGTGAGCAGATCGCGGGCGCTTGAGTTGACCGCCATCGAGGAGATCAAGGTGCCGGTCGCGGCGAGGCCGAGGTCGGCGAGCAGGAGGACGAGGGTAAGTGGGAGAAGCGCTGCGGCCGAGTCGAGAAAGAAGACGGCGAAGACGGGAACTACGACCAGCTCGAGCGCAACCAGGTAGACGAGCAGCGCCGACGCCTTGGCGGCGAACACGGTGGTGCGGTCGACTGGGGCGAGGCGGATCGCGTCAAAGCCCCCCTCCTCGCGCTCGGCGACGAAGAGGCGGTTAATGCCGAGGATCGCCGCGAACAGCAGGGTCGCCCACAACACGCCGGCGGCAAGGCTGCCGGAGAGGCTGGTGCGGTCGAGCCCGAAGCGGAAGATGACGAAGGTGGTGATCGCGAAGAGCGTCATCGCGGGCAGCGACTGCAGCGTGCGCAGCTCGGCACGCAGGTCCTTGCCGAGGATCGCCATATAGACCAAGCGGGAGGAAGTCACGCAACCGCCACCTTGCCGCCGGCGCCGAGCCGCAGAACCTGGTCGGCGTCGGGAAGCGCTCGATCGGGGTCGTGAGTGACGAGGACGCGGGTGCGGCCTGCACCGGGGCCGATCAGCTCGCGGGCCAGCTCGCGCCCCTCGGCGTCGAGATTGGAATCGGGCTCGTCGAGTAGCAGCAGCTCGGGATCGTGCAGGACGCAGCGACAGACGGCCAGCCGCTGACGCATCCCGGCCGAGAGCTCGGCGACCCGCTGCCCCGCGCGCCGCTCCATCCCGACCGCGGTCAACAGCTCGGTGATCCGAGCCTCCGCCGCCTCGCCGCGAAGGCCGTGCAGATCGGCGTGGAAGCGAAGGTTCTCGCGGCCGTTCAGGTCGCGATAGAGGAGCGCCTCATGGCCGAGGAAGCCGATCCGGCCGCGCGCCTTCCAGGCCTCGCCCGGCAGATGCGCGCCCAATACCCGGACCTCGCCGCTGCCGGGGCGCAACAGGGTGGCGAGGATGCGCAGCAGCGTCGTCTTCCCCGCCCCGTTCGGTCCCAGCACGACCAATGATTCCCCCGCCCCCAGCTCGAAGCCGACCCCGTCGAGCGCGGTCCGTTCACCGAAGTCGCGCCGCAGCCCGGCAACCGCGACGACGGGTTGGCTCAACGGCGCTTGCGCAGGGTGCGGGCGCCGACCTTGAGCAGGGGACCGGCGCCCTCGCGCAGTGCCTGGGTCCGGGTCGCCCCTTTGCCGTAAAGCAGCTTCGCCGAAGCGCGCACCGCTTCGCCCAGGGTGCGGTCGTAGGGGTGCCACCAGAAATCGCGGGCGAGGCCCGGCTCCCAAGCGTTCATCTTGATGTTGACGCACTCGTAGAAGCCGAATTTGGAGTGCGAGCGGCCGACGCCGGAGTCCTTGACGCCACCCCAGGCGCACTGGCAGGCGCCGTGGCTGAAGGAGTGATCGTTGACCCAGACCATCCCCGACTCGATCCGCCGTGCAATCCGCTCACCCTTCTGGCGGTCCTTGGTCCAAACCGAGGCGCCGAGGCCGAAATCGGAGTCGTTGGCGAGGTCGATCGCCTCCTGCTCGGAGTCGACGACGACGATCGGCAGCACCGGGCCGAATACCTCCTCGCGCATGATCCGCATCTCGTGCGTGACCCCGGTCAGTACGGTCGGGGCGATGTATTTGTCGGAGAGGCCGGCGACCGGCGTTGGGCCGCCGCAGAGCTTGGTCGCGCCGGAGGCGACCGCGTCCTCGATCAGGTCGACGACGATCTCGTACTGGCCGTCGGAGGTCATCGGTCCGATCTCCGTCTCCCACTCCATCGGGCTGCCGAGGCGCAGCTTCTGCGCCTCGCGGGCAACGCCCTCGACGAAGCGGTCGGCGACCTCGCGCACGACGTAGACGCGCTCGATTCCCGAGCAGGTCTGGCCGGCGTTGGCGAAGCCGCCCCACACGGCGCCGGAGATCGCGTTGTCGATGTCGGCGTCGGCGCAGACGATCATCGGATCCTTGCCGCCCAGCTCCAAGACCGAGCCCTTCAACTGGCCGGCACAGACCTCGCCGACCCTGCGCCCGACCTCGACCGAGCCGGTGAAGAAGATCTTGGCGGCGCTCGATTTGGCCAGCGCGTCGCC
>DATNGU010000416.1:0-4933 GCA_035605775.1 Solirubrobacterales bacterium
GAACCTTCAACCTTGAGATTAAGAGTCTCCTGCTCTACCGGTTGAGCTAACGGCCCCGGGATCGGCAGTATAGGAAGACCGCCCGGTCGCCAGCCTGGACCGGCGCTCGTCGGTTGCGCGGAATCGCCTCAGTCCGAGGTCCGGCAGACTTTGAAGACGCTGCCGTAGACGACAGTGCCGTCGGCGAAGGAGAAGTAGCCCTGGGTCTGGAGGATGAAGTCCGAGCAGCGTGCGGAGACGTAGCTGCGTTCGACGCCCCCGGCGCGGTAGCGGCGCCCGACCTTCGCGTCGAGGTGGGTGAGCGCCCCGAGGCCGCCGGCGATTGGCGGGATGTCGAAGGATGCGCGATAGCCGAAAGTCCCCTGGCGCCGTTCGATCTCAATCACCACGACGTAGGTCTCGAGGATTGGGAACGGAGCCTGCGCGTGCACGACGACGGTCGGGTTGCCATTCCGAGCTGGCCCGTTGAAGAGGGTGAGGGGGGAGCGTAGAGCGATCCGACCAAGGCCTGGCAGCGGCACCGCCGCGCCCAGGTGTCCAGTGCCGACGATCGCGTCAGCGCAGAGCTGCCGCGCCTGCTGCGGGCTGGCCGCTTCGATCGACGCCGGGGGGCAAACACTTAGGCCGGCGGTGGTCACCCGCCCGTCGCGGTCGAATTCGAGCTTCACATGTTGCAGGGCGGGCGGGACCGAGCCGTCCGTGGTCTCAATGTCCCCGTGTCCCTGAAAGCGGATCGGCGCGAAGGTTCGTTTCGGTAGGACTTGTGGCTGGAACCCTCCGTCGGCCTTCAGCACAAGCGTCCCGACCCTGACCGTAGCCGCACCGGCGCCGACTGCGCCGCCGGTCAGCGCCGCGCAGGCTGCGAGCAACGCGCCGATCGCCAGTAGCCGCTTTCGCATCATCCGCCTCCTAAACACCCGGGTACGACCAGGGTAGCGCGCTGGGCTGGGCCCTATCTACTTTCGCACTTGGCATGGCTTGAAGACCGTGCCTTGCACGAAGCTGCCGTCTTTGAAGCTGAACTGGGCCTTGGCTTGGAGCCGCCCGTCGGCGCAGTGTGCGGTGGTGTAGCTGAGCGTCTTTCCCCTGTAGTTCCATTTTCGCCCGATCGTTAGCCGGCCGGAGAGGGGCGAGCCATAGTCGTTGGCAATTTTCGGGAAGTCGGCCACCGTCTTGAAGCCGTAGCGTCCGTGGTGGATTCGTTGGATCTCGATCGGGACCACGTAGGTGGTGGGTCCGGGGTAGTCGAGGTGTGCATGCCCGAGGACTGAAGGGTTGCCGTGTATAAGCGGGCCGTTGAAGAGGGTTAGCGGCGAGGAAGCCTTGATCGGCCGCTGTTCGGGCAGCTCGACCACGGCCGTTCCGAAGCCGGTGCCGACAATTGAGCCGGGGCAGAGCTGGCGCGCCTGTTTAGTCGTCGTCGCGACCAGCTTCGCCTCCGTGCATTTCGGCAAACCAAGGGTCTCGAGTTCGCCGTGCTTGTCGAATTCCAACACCAGCCGCCGCAACGGGGAGGGCCGAGTGCCGTCGACGGTCGAGAACCTCGCCGAGCCGTGCAGGGTGATCGGCGCGTCCTCCTTCTTCGGCAGCTTGGTCGGTGAGAAGCCTCCTTCGGCGACGATGACGATGTTGCCGATCCGAAGCTTGATCGCCTGTGCGGCACCGGCCGCCACCAGCGCGACCAAGCCCGCCACCAACAGCGTCCTTAACAGAGTCTTCCGCATCGTCAGCCCCCTCCGTGGTCCCCGACCGCCAAACTAGCACGGTGGGTTTGAGCGGGAGCAGGGGTCGCAGTGGTTCTGCGCGGGGTCGCGGCGGCCAGGGAACAACCCTGCTGCGCCATCCCCGGCGGGTGCTTGCCGGGGCCGTTCTCGTCCTCGTCATCCTCGGCGCGCTCGGGGCTGGCGTCGAGGAGAAGCTCAGCCCGACGAGCCTAGAAATCCCCGGCACCGCCTCTTCTCGCGCCAACTGGATGCTGCGCCAGCACTTTGGCGACAGCGCGCCGTTCGTGATCCTCCTGCGCGGCCCAGCGAAAGAACTCGACCGCCAGGGGCCCGCGCTGATCCGTGCCCTGCGACGCGATCCGGCCGTGACCACGCTCTCGCCCTGGGACCGTGGCGCCGTTCAGCGACTCCGCCCGGGCCCGCGTCGCGCCATCGTCGTCGCCGACTTCCACGTCGGCATCGATGAGGCGGTCAACGAGACCGTTCCGGAACTGAACCGGATCCTCGCGGCGCAGGTTCAACCGCCTGTCCGCTCGACCCAGACCGGCTTCGCCACCCTCTCGCGGGCGATCCAGGACGACTCGATCGCCGCCACCGAGCGCGGCGAGCTGATTGCGCTGCCGATCCTCCTAATCGTCCTCCTAATCGTTTTCCGTTCGCCCGTCGCCGCGGCTATCCCACTCGCGTTCGGCGCCATAACCGTGATCAGCTCGCGGGGGCTGCTCTCGATCCTCACCAACTGGTTCAGCGTCGACGCCTTCGCCCTGACCGTCTGCACCATGATGGGACTGGCACTCGGGGTCGACTACGCGCTGCTAATGGTGTCGCGTTTCCGCGAAGAGCTCGCGACTGGGACCACGCCACTCGAGGCTGCCCGCGTCACGCGGCACACCGCGGGCCGCACCACCGTCTTTGCCGGCGGCACCCTGATGCTGTCGATGGTGGTTGCCTTCTTCATCGTTCCTGGCTCCCTGCTCGGCTCGTTGGCGGCGACGTTGGCTCTGGTTGTCGGGCTCAGCGTCCTGGTTGCCGTTTTGGCCGGCCCGGCCGTGCTGGTCTTGCTCGGTCCCAACGTGGACCGCTGGCGGATCGGCCCGGCACCGCGCGAAGGTCGCTCCCGCCTGATGACCCTGGTGGCTGCGGCCCTGCGCCGCCCGGCCCCCGTCGCGATTGCAATCGGGGCGGTCCTGCTGGCTCTGGCGGTGCCGGCATTAGCGCTGAAGACCGGACCGCCGAGTCAGACGCAGCTTGCCCACGACGATCCCATCAGGGAGGATTTCGAACTGATCGAGCGGGCCATCGGGCCCGGATACGACGCGCCATTTGTGATCGTCGCCAGCGCCGACCGCGGCACGGTCACCGAACCCCGCCGCCTCGCGGCGCTCAATCGCTGGCAACGGCGGATCGCGTCCCAGCCAGGCGTCCAGACGGTGATCGGGCCGGCGCAGGTCTCGCAGGCGGTGGCGCCCCTCCGCGAAGCCGGCGCCCTGCTCGCAACGACGCAAGCGGGGCCTCTGGCGCAGCTGGGACGCCTGGGGCGAAACCTGGGTCGTGCCGCAACCGGAGTCGCCCAGTTGCGAGCGGGGATCTCGAAAGCGAGCTACGGCGCCGGCTTGATTGCGGAGGGCTCGGGTAGGGCAGAGGACGGCGCCGTCGCGCTTGCCTCAGGGCTGGCGCAGGCGAGCGCGGGCAGCGAACGCGCTGTTGGCGCCCTGCGGACCTTCGCCGAGGGCACGCGCCGGCTTGCCGGTGCCCAGCACCGCGCCAACCTCGCCGCCCTGAACCTGAAGTTCGCCCTCCAGAGCCTCCCGACCAATCTGCGCCGCAACACGCTGTCGCGCTCGCGCCGCCAGCAGAAATCACTCAACCAGGAAGCGCACGTGACCTTGCCACGATTGCAAGCACCCGCGCAGGAAGCCGACACGCAGTTGAAGGCAGCCTTGGGCCAACTCGAAGCGATGACGGTCGGCAAGTCAGACCCCAACTACGGAGCGGTCTTGGAAGCGACCCGCAAGGCCGCCGCCGCCGTCATCGGGACCGACCCTGTCACCGGCGCGTCTTATGCGCCCGACTACGCCGGGCTACCGTCAGAACTGGCGGGGCTGCAGGCGCGACTCACCGAAAACGCCGAAGAATCGAAGCGGATCACCGACTGGTTGGTCTCGGGCATCATTCTGCTCAAGCGGCTGAGCTCGGGGGCAACCCAGCTCTCCGCCGGGCTTCAAAAACTGGAAGGTGCGGGCAAAAAGCTCGCCCATGGCTCCGCGCGGCTCGCCCGCGCCGCCGGCAGTTTGGGCGATGGTCTGGCCCGCCTCGGCACCGGCGCGACGGCACTCGCGGATGGCATTTCACGGCTCCGTGGCGGGGCCTCCGCATTGGGGGAGAATCTCGCCGCGGGCTACAGCGCCTCCTATCCGCTTCAATCCGGCTTGCGGCGTGCCACCGTCCAGGTGCTCGCCAACAACGCGTCCCTGAAACAGCGGGCGCGCCGGTTGCAGCGCACCACCCCAGGGCTGTTCGATTCCGGCTACTTCGTCCTCTCGGCGCTCGATGGCGCTCAGCCACGGGCCCGCGAGCAAGCGGCAGGGACGATCGACTTGAACGGTGGCGGCCAGGCGGCCGCGATTCTGGTCATATCCCGCTACACCTTCAACTCGTCCGGCTCGATCGCCCTCAACAAGCGGCTCGAGCAGGACGCAGCGGAATTGGGACGGGAAGCCGGGCTCGCCACGGGAGTCGCCGGTGGCGCTGCCCAGCTCAATGACTACAGTCAGGTAACCCGCGAGCGGATCCCGCTCGTCGTCGCCGCGATCACCCTCGCCACCTTCCTCGTCCTCGTCCTCGTCCTCCGAGCCCTGCCGCTGGCCGCGATCGCCGTTGGACTCAACCTGGCCACGGTGGCGGTCGCCTTTGGCGTGCTCACGCTGCTCTTTAATCTGCCCGCGGACTGGCCGCTAGGGGGTCGCACCTACGTCGATGCAGTTGGGGCAACGGCGATCTTCGGTGTCGTCTTCGGCCTCTCGATCGACTATGCGGTCTTCCTCCTGGTGCGGATGCGGGAGGACTACGACCGCAACGGCGACAATGCCACCGCGATCGAGTTCGGACTACAGCGGACGGCACGCGTGATCACCGGCGCCGCTGCGATCATGATGGCGGTCTTCGTCGCCTTCGCGGGGGCTCCAATTGCCACCGTCAGCCAGCTCGGG
>DATNGU010000417.1:0-2639 GCA_035605775.1 Solirubrobacterales bacterium
GGCGCGGGCGACGCAGGCGCTCGCTCGTCGCCGACGCAGTCTTCACCTACCTGCGGAAGGACGGCGAGGGGATCGCGATCGAGCAGCGCTTCCTCGAGCTGGATCGCGCGACGCTCTCGGTCGACCGCCTCGCCCGCGAGCTGGCCCGCTACGCGGAGCTGTATCGGGCGAGGGAGGCCAAAGCGGGCGAGCCGCTATGGCGAGCGAGTTACCCGGTCTTCCCGAAGCTCCATTGCGTCCTCACGGGAGCCCCGCGGCGGGCGCTCTCGCGCCGCCGCTCAACCGCGAGCGTGCTCCTGGCAAGCGACCCGCTGCTCTCGCGCACGCCCGAGGTGGCGATCTCGATCTGCCTACTGGAGGACCTGCGACGCGAGGGGCCCTTCGCGCCGGTCTTCCGCGACGTGCGCGATCCGGGTCGGCCCGTCGATTGGCTGGGGAGCCCGGTCAAGCGGAGGAAGGAGCCCGGATGAGCCGGGCGGCGAAAACAAGTCGGCGGGCGCCCCGGCGGAGCTGCAGTCGGGCGGCGAGCTCGCGGAGCGGCGTGAGGCTGCTCGAAGGCGACTGCCTGGAGGTACTGGGGCAGTTGGAGCCCGAGAGCGTCGACGCGATCGTCACCGACCCGCCTTACGGGATCGGCTTCCAGCACGAGCGCTGGGACTCCTCCGCGCTCCGCGAAGCGGCCGCGCGAGCCGGCCATGACCGGCTCACTCCCAACCAGGCGTTCGAGGTTTGGTGTCGCATCTGGGCGGAGGAGTGCCAGCGGGTGCTGAAGCCCGGCGGGTTCCTCGCCGCTTTCGGCTCGCCGCGCACCTTCCATCGGCTCACCTGCGGCGTCGAGGACGCCGGCCTGGAGATCCGTGACACGCTGATGTGGCTCTACGCCGAGGGCATGTCGAAGTCGCGGCACTACCCCGGCGGGCGGTCGACGACGCTGAAGCCCGCCTTCGAGCCAATCGTGTTGGCCCGCCGCGAGCTCGATGGGACGACCGAGGAGACGATCGAGCGTCACGGAACCGGCGCTCTCATGGCCGAGAGCTGCCGAGTCGAAGGCCGTCACCCGGCGAACTTCCTCCTCGGCCACGACCCCGACTGCGGAGAGGAGGGTTGCGCGCCGGGCTGTGCCGTGGCTGCCGCCGATGGTTGCGTCGGCGAGGGCCGCTCGCGGCTGGCGCCGAGCCGATTCCTCTACTGCCCGAAGGCGAGCCGGGCCGAGCGTGACGCCGGCTGCGAGCGGTTGCCCCGGCGCACGCTCGACCTCTTCCCCAACGCGGCTAAGGGCGGCAAGAAGCCCGCCACCGCGCGTAACCCGCACCCGACTGTGAAGCCCCTCGAGCTGATGCGCTGGCTAGTCCGGCTGCTCTGTCCGCCCGGCGGGCTCGTCCTCGACCCGACCGTCGGCTCGGGGACGACCGGAGCGGCGGCCGTGCTGGAGGGCCGGCGCTTCGTCGGCATCGAGCTTGAGCCCGCCTATATGGAGATCGCCGCGGCACGGATCGCCCATCACTCGCCGAAGGGAACTCGGAAGCCGAAGGTGTGTCGCGGCCCTTTAGGGACGAAGAGGTGAGCGGCGAGGAGCAAATCGTCGAGCAGGGGGGAGAGGTACGGCTGGCCCCCGACTCGATTGAGTCGCTCGCCCGCCGCCTCGCCGAGTTGCTGGTGCCCGCAGAGCCGCTGCAGCGGCGTCGGCTGATCTCCGCTGAGGAGGTTGCCAGCTGGTGGGGAGTGGGGCGGCGCTGGGTCTACGACCACGCCGAAGAGTTGGGTGCCCGCCGGCTCGGGGCGGGTCGCCGGCCGCGCTTGCGCTTCGATCCCGATGAGGTGGCTGAGCGCCTCGGCGAGCTGGCCGGCGGGGATGAGCGGCGATCGGAGGCGATGCGCGGCGATTGCCGATCCGACTCGCTTTCGGTGCGCAGCAGAGCTATCGTCGGTCGGCAAGCAAAAAAACGGCCGGGGCGGCGCGCTAACGCCCCCCGACCTGGCGCCGAACAAGGCGGCGCAATAGGGAGGCTATCCGCACGGAGTCCTCGCGTTGCCCCTTCTGCTCGGTCGCCGGGAGGCCAGGAGGTCGGCGATGGCGAGTAGGCCCAAAGGCGAAGTCAAGGTGCGGGAGTGGAAGAGCGGTCGTGGCTACGCACTCCGTTTCTGGGCCTACGGCGAGCGCCGCTACGTAACCCTCGGCTCCGAGCGCGACGGCTGGGACATGCGGGCCGCCGAAGACGAGCTAGCCAACGTCCTCGCCGACGTTCGGCGGGGCATTTGGGCGCCCCCGAGAAAGGAGAAGGGCCGCCGCGGCGCCGAGCGGCCAGGGGAGGTCCCCCTCTTCGGAAGCTTTGCCCGCGACCTCGTCGAGGGCCGCAAGGGCCAGATCGCGGCGAGCACGACCAAGTCCGAAGAGTGGGCGCTTGGGCACCTCGTGCCCTACTTCGGCGAGTGGCGTCTCAGCGAAATCGACGTTGAGGCGGTCGACGAGTACCGGCGCCAGAAGGTGGGGGAGGCCGAAGCGCGCGCCCGCGCGATCGAGCGGGGGAAGCCCGCGCGGAACGAGCACGGGCAGATCTTGCGCCCGCTCTCGCCGGGCTCGATCAACAGGACGATTGGCTTCCTGCAGTGGGTGCTCTCGGTTGCCCTCGAATACAAGT
>DATNGU010000418.1:0-2425 GCA_035605775.1 Solirubrobacterales bacterium
TCTGCATTGCGCATCCCTCATGGTCCCCTCATCGTTCATCGCCTGCGCCCCTTCGCCCTGTGGACCGTCATTAGCGGTCTCCAGATTGGGCGGACGTTACCCCGCCGACTAATACGGGCACTCCGTCGCCATAGGACCCGCGTCCCGTAGGCGATCCCATGTTCACACTGCTATACGTTCAGCACGACTTAGGTGTCCCGTCCGTCTCCTTTAATGTCCTGACAGGACATCGCTCCTGCGCCCCGGAGGATTGCGGCGCGCCTCTGGCCGTAGCTATTCAGCTGGTTTGAGTGTGGGTGGTAGCCATGCGCCGGTGGTGAAGAGTTGGCGGAGGGCGTCGAGTTTGTCGAGTCCCCATTTGGTGGCTGTGTCCAGGTAGGACTGGACGATGGCGAAGTCGGTGAGGCCTTGCAGGGTGCGCCAGCAGCCGCCGGAGGTGCGTTGTTGGATCTTGACGGGCCTGCACGCGCGCTCCGCTTCATTGTTCGTGAACGGCACCGAGAGATCCGCGGCAAACCTCAAGATCATGTCTTCGAACCGTCTGAACCGCGTGATGAGGGTGCGGGCCTTGTCGGCGAGCTTGGAGTGTTCGCCCTGGTTGTCGGTGTTGCCTCGGGCGAGTGCTCCCAGGTAGTGGTTGCGGATCTGCTTCAGCGTGGCTTCGTCGAGGCGGTCGGCGCCACGATCACGGGCCTCGTGGGCGGCGCGGTTGGCTTCCAGCAGGGTGTTGGCCATCGCCTGCGCCCATAGTTGGCCGTCGGGGTCGGCATCGGAGATCGACCGCAGATCGCGCAGCAGATGAGCTCCGCACCAGGCATGTGCCGCCTGGAGGTGTGCGTAACCGGCGTAGCCGTCGCGCACCAGCACCCCGGTGAACTGTCCGAGGACACCGCCGGCATCGATGCTCGCCGCGGAGCGGTCGCCGACGTGCATCAACGTGAGGTATTCGGTGCAGGCCACGTGGACGTAGGCCAGGGATCCGGTGGCGCGGCCGGGTGTCTCGTCGGCATGCAGCACCGGCGCGGTGGCCAGCAGGTTTCGCATGTGGCCGAGGAACTTCTTCTCCAACTGTCGGGCGGCGCGACCACGGATGGCGGCCAGGAACCCGGTGGACACATCGATCGCGGTCAACGTCTCCAGCAGGTCGCGGGCGCGCCCGACCGGCAGGTAGTGCGCGCAGGTGAGCAACGCGGCGCGGGCGAGGGTTTCCGGGCCGATCCGCACCGGCGAGCCCGGCGCGGCCACAATGCCGACGTGCTCGACCGGCACGGCCTCGTCGTCCCAGCCCGGGGTGGTGACCACCCCGCAGCACGCGCAGACCTTCGAGATCCGCACATACTCGGTGACCTTCGGGGGCGGCGCGGGCTGGATGTCGACGATCTGACGCCGCCGATGGCCGTGTTCCGCGGCCTCGACCAGTGACGCGTCACAGGACCGGCAGCGGCCCGGCCGGATCTCCAGCCGCTCGTCCGGGTCGTCGATCAGGCAGCGCGAGGACGACGAAGAGCCCGGCTGCTTGCCGGACTTGCGTCCCGACCTCGTCCGCGACGAGCGCATCTTCGCCGGCTTCTTCGCCCACGGCGCATCCGACGACGGAGGGCGGGAGGAGTTCGAGGAGTCCCCAGCGGCCTGGCGCTTCAACTCCGCGATCTCATCGGCCTGTTCCCTGACCACCCGCTCCAGCTGCGCAACCTGCCCGGTCAACACCGCGACCATGCTCTTCAACTCGGCGTGATCGGCACGCACCGCAGCCTCGCTCGCCCGAAGCTGCTCCACCTCAGCACGCAGCGCGGCGTTCTCCACCCGCAGCGCAGCGTCGTCCACAGCCGACTGCTCGTCGGGCGGGCGATCGGGCACGACGACACCCTGCCCAACCCGACACCGAGATCAACTCGACACGCCGACGCTCACGTCACACCAGCCCCACCAGCCACAACGCGCACGCCGCCGCCGCTCGCAACACCGGGACCCGTCCGCCGACGGATGACCGTCGACGCGCCGCCCGTCTACGCGCTCGCGGTGGCGCGGAACGTGCCGCCGAGGTGAGTGGCAACAGCTGAATAGCTACCCGGTCAGGGTGCGCAGGCATCCGGACACCTTCTGCCGCAGCTTGATCATGCGGATGTCGCGTTCGGAGCCGTTGTTATCAGGTGGGACTCGCCAGTCGGTGGTGAAGCGGAGGTAGTCGTCTTGCCGGTCGAGCAGCCTGCGGGCAAGCGCGTTGTGCTTGCGCATCACTTTGGTGCTCCGCGCGGCGGTGGCGCTCAGGCCGATCTGGGCTGCCGAGCGGTAGAGCTGGACCTGCTTGTCGAGGACGTCAGGGTCGACGGTATCGGCGCCCGCGGCGATGGCCTGGGCCACCAGTTTCTGCAAGCTGACGAGCGCGTCGCCGGCCTGGGTGGCCCAGCACCAGTCGGCATCCGAG
>DATNGU010000419.1:0-4440 GCA_035605775.1 Solirubrobacterales bacterium
GCGACGCGGCCTCGTCGATCAGGTCGATCGCCTTGTCGGGCAGGAAGCGGTCGGAGATGTAGCGGTCAGCCAACTCGGCGGCAGCGGCCAGCGCATCGTCGGTGATGTTGACCCGATGGTGCTGCTCGTAGCGTTCGCGCAGGCCCTCGAGGATCTTCACGGTGTCCTCTACCGAAGGCTGGTCGACCTTGATCTGAGCGAAGCGGCGCTCCAGCGCCGAGTCGCGCTCAAGGTATTTGCGGTACTCGTCGAGGGTCGTCGCGCCGATCGTCTGCAGCTCGCCGCGGGCCAGTGCCGGCTTCAGGATCGAAGCCGCGTCGATCGCACCCTCGGCCGCCCCGGCGCCGACCAGGTTGTGGAGCTCGTCGATGAAGAGAATGATGTCGCCGCGTTGGGTGATCTCTTTCATCACCTTCTTGAGGCGCTCCTCGAACTCGCCGCGGTACTTCGAGCCGGCAACCAAGGCCGCCAGGTCGAGCGTGTAGATCTGCTTGTTGCGCAGTAGCTCCGGCACCTCGCCGTTGTTGATCCGCGCCGCCAGGCCCTCGACCACGGCGGTCTTGCCCACGCCGGGCTCGCCCAACAGCACCGGGTTGTTCTTGGTGCGGCGGGAGAGGATCTGCATGATCCGCTCGATCTCGGTTTCGCGACCGATCACCGGGTCGAGCTTGCCCTCCTCGGCGAGCTTGGTCAGGTTGCGACCAAACTGATCGAGCAGTTTCGAGGACTTTTTGCCGCCGCCCTCGCCCTGACCGCCGGCTCCGGTGCCCTGACGACGACCGCCGGGACCGGAGAGCATCCGGATTACCTCGTTGCGGATCTTGTCGGAGTCGGCGTCGAAGTCGAGCAGGATGCGGGCCGCGACGCCCTCGTTCTCGCGGACCAGGCCGAGCAGGATGTGCTCGGTGCCGATGTAGTTGTGGCCGAGCGAGAGTGCCTCGCGCAGCGCCAGCTCGAGCACCTTCTTGGCACGCGGAGTAAACGGGATCTGGCCGGAGGTGACCTCCTCGCCGGAACCGACGATCCGCACGACCTGGGAGCGGACCCGCTCGGTCGTGATGTCGAGAGACTCGAGGACGCGGGCTGCCAGGCCCTCCTCCTCGCGAAGCAGCCCGAGCAGAATGTGCTCGGTGCCGATGTAGTTGTGTTTCAGCGTGCGAGCCTCTTCCTGGGCCAGGACCACCACCTGACGAGCTCGCTCAGTGAATCTCTCGAACAAAGGCTTCCTCTCTCGACCTTCTTAAGGTCAAACGCGATTTGCGGTCGGAAGTACCGGAGACGCCCTTCGCCCTATCGGGAGGCGCCCATGTGCCCTTTAAACGATACCGAGAGTGCCCACCCGGCCCTGGGACCCCGATTACCGCTCATAGCGGGTTTTTCGGCCCCGTTTCGGGGCTTCAGGAGCGCATCGCCGGGAAAAGCACGACCTCGCGCAAGCTGCGGGCTCCGGTCAACATCATGACAAGCCGGTCAATCCCGAGCCCGACACCCCCCGTCGGCGGCATCCCATGTTCCAGCGCCTCGACGAATGCCTCGTCGTACGGCTGCGCCTCCTCGTCGCCCCGCTCCAGCTCGGCCGCCTGTTGCTCGAACCGCCGCCTCTGCTCATCCGGGTCGTTTAGCTCGCTGAACGAGTTGGCGATCTCGATCCCGCCGATGAAGGCCTCCCAACGCTCGACCAGGCCGGGCTCGGAGCGGTGTCGCTTGGCGAACGGCGAGAGCTCCACCGGGTAGTCGACGATGAAGGTCGGCTGGACCAGCTCCGGCTCCACCGACTTGGAGAGCAGGCCGTCGACCAGCTTCCCCCAGCCCTCTGCCGGGTCCGGCTCGCTGCCCATCGCCGTCGCGAGCGCCTCCCGGGTCGGGTGCTCGGCGATGTCGATACCGGTCCGCTCGCGCACCGCGTCGCGCAGCGTCACCCGCTTCCAGGGCGGCGCCAAGTCGATCTCGACCCCGTCGCGCTCGACCACGGTCGTGCCCAGGACCCGCTCGGCGACCTCGGCAACCAGCAGCTCTAGATCGTGGGCGGTCTTGCCGTAATCGGCGTAGGCCTCGTACCACTCGAGCATCGTGAACTCGGGGTTGTGCTTGTACGAGACGCCCTCGTTGCGGAAGTCCTTGCCCAGCTCGTAAACGCGGTCGATGCCACCGACGACGAGGCGCTTCAGGTAGAGCTCGGTGGCGATCCGCAAATAGAAGTCGCGGTCGAGCGCGTTGTGGTGGGTGACGAAGGGCCGCGCCAATGCACCGCCATAGAGCGGCTGCAGCACCGGCGTCTCAACCTCGACGAAGCCGTGCTCATCGAGCCAGCGGCGCACCTCGGCGATCGCCCGGGCGCGGATCGCGAAGGCTCGGCGGCTCTCTTCGTTGGCGAGCAGGTCGAGCTCGCGCTGGCGATAGCGGGTTTCGACGTCCTCGAGACCGTGGAATTTGTCGGGCAGGGGCCGCAGGCTCTTGGCAAGCAGGCGCCAGTGGTCGATCGCCAGTGAGAGCTCGCCACCACGCCGCGTCGCCAGCGCCGTCCCCTCGACCCCGATCAGGTCGCCGAGGTCGAGGTCGACCAACTGTTCGAAGGCCTCCTCGCCGAGCGTGTCGGCGCGGGCGTGGAGCTGGATCTGGCCGCCGCCGTCGCGGAGGTCGAGGAATGCCGCCTTACCGTGGCCGCGGCGGGCGACGATGCGCCCGGCCACGCGGTGACGCGAATCGGTCTCGATCCCGGCCGCCAGGCCCTCATGGGCGGCGCGCACCTCGGTGATCTCCTCGCGTTCCTCGAATCCGTGAGGGAACGGATCGATTCCCGCCTCGCGGATCCGCTCCAGCTTCTGGCGGCGGTCGCGGAGGACGTCGGAAAGCTGCTGCTCCTCTGGCTCGCTCATCGCGCGAGCCTATTCGACGTTAAACCGACTCGATCTTGGTGATTTTGAACTTCTTCTTCGGCCCGCGCGGAACCTCGACGGTGACGACGTCATTGCGTTTGTGGCCGAGCAAAGCTTTGCCGATCGGCGACTCGTTCGAGAGCTTGTGCTCAAGCGGGTTGGCCTCGGTCGAGCCGACGATCTGGAATTTCTCCGAGTCACCGCTCTTTTGATCTTTGACGTGGACGACCGAGCCGAAGCTGACCTCGTCGGTATCGACGTCTTTCTCATCGATAACCGTGGCCCGCCGCAACCGCTCTTCGAGCTGGGCGATCCGTCCCTCCACCAGCGCCTGCTCGTTCTTGGCATCGTCGTACTCGGCGTTCTCGGAAATGTCGCCGAACTCGCGGGCCTCCTTGATGCGCTCCGCAACCTCACGCCGTTTGGCGGTCGACAGGTACTCGATTTCCTCTTTGAGCTTCTCGAGCCCTTCGGGAGTTATTACGGCTTGACGAGTCACTTTGCGCTGACCTCGCTTTGACTTGCTGGGAGGGTTTGAGTTCGGTCCTGAGACCAAAAACGCCCGGGTGCGACGGCTTCCGCCACGCCACACCTGGGCCCGAAGTCGCGGGATTATAGCGAGGGCGTCAGCCGGGCACTCAGGGGAATTTGGGCGGCGATCAGCTCCCTGGCACGAGGCAGGTCAGCGCTGCGCTGCAACTCGTCCGCGACCTCGACAGAAGCGCCCAATGCCTCGACGTACCAGGGGTAGAACTTGCGCAGGTAGCGACTCGCACGTTTGGCGCCGAGGTGCTCCTCCGCGCGGTCGACCGTCCAGAGCAGCTCGGCGACCACCTCCTCGCGGGAGGGCGGCTGGGTGCGTCGCCCGGTCAGTTCCTCGAACAACCAGGGGTTGCCGAGCGCGCCACGCGCCAGCATCACCGCGTCGGCGCCTGACTCGCCATAGGCGTGGCGCACCGACTCGGCATTGTCGAGGCCGCCAGAGACGATTACCGGCACCTCGATTCGGTCAACCAGTTCGCGGGTGAGCGCATAGTCGGGGCTGCCCTTGTGCTTAATCGTCGCGGCGCGGGGGTGAAAGCCAATCGCCGCTGCGCCGCCCTCCTCGGCAAGACGAACCGCCAGCTCGAAGCCGGAGCGATCACCGGGACGCAACCCCGAGCGCAGCTTCACCGTGACCGGCAGACCACTGCCTTCCGCGGCTCCTCGGAGCAGGCCCAGGGCCAGGTCGGGATCGGCGAGCAGCTCGACCCCGGCCCCCGTCTTGCGCACCTTGCGCACCGGGCAGCCCATGTTGATGTCGATCAGGTCCGCGCCAGCCTCGGCGGCGATCGCCGCGCCGGAGCGCATCACCTCGGGGTCGTGGCCGAAAAGCTGCACCGAGACCGGGTGCTCATCGGGATGAATCCGCATTAGCTCGCGCAGGGTGCGCTCGTTGCGGTAGTGCAACCCGAAACTGGAGATCATCTCTGAGACGGCTAGCCCGGCTCCGTGCCGCTTCGCCTGCAGGCGGACGAACCAGTTGCCTATCCCCGCCAGCGGCGCGAGCAGGACCCGGTTGGCG
>DATNGU010000420.1:0-3539 GCA_035605775.1 Solirubrobacterales bacterium
GGCGCAGGCCGGATCACAGGTCGGATCCGGCCCTGCCGCATCGAGCACCGGGATCCCGATCGGCTCGACCCGGACGTCATGCAGGGTCGGCACATCCGGATCGAGTCCCAGCGCCGCCACCGTGGCGGGATCGAGGTCGACGAGCCGCTCGTCCTCTGTGCCGGTGAAGCAGTCGCAGTACATGGTCGGCACGCGGTCAACGCTGATGCCTGTCTCCAGCGACGTGATGCGGATCGGCTGACAGGCGGTCCACGGATAGATGCAGGCGTTGGTCGCCACGCCGGGGCCGCTCCACATCGACGCCTTGCCGTCGCCGTAGACCTCGCAGCCCTTCACCCCGGTCGGCTCGTTGGGCGGATCGGGTGGGTAGTACTCGCAAGCTGCCTCGACAGGACGCGGGAGGAGGAACGCCATCGCCAGCGTGATGATGAGCAGCAGGGTGAGCAGCAGGTATCCGAAGCGCTCCGTGGTCATGGCACCCAGACCTTGTCGATGACAGTGCGGACCCCCAGATCGGTCGCCTGCCGGACGGCGTTCCACGTTCCCCGCGAGTCGGGCATCGGAAAGGCGAGCAGGAGGTCAGGCGAGCCGTAGCGCAGCATCCAGCCGTTGCGCAGCCCGCCTGCCTCCTTCTTGTAGAAGTCCCACGCCGCAGGCATCCCCATGACCGGAATGCCGCTGCCCAATGCCCAGTCGCGGGCCTGAAGATCCCCGCTCTTGAACCCGAGGGCGCGATCCCCGACCGGGGTCGGGCACTCACCTTCGATGACCAGCGTGATCGGACACTCGATCTCGTGGAACCGATCCAGCACCGAGGCGATGTAGCCGTCGTCCGGGCAGTGACGCGAGGCCGTTACCATGACCCTCATCGACGCTTATCCATCAGCGCGCCTCATGAACGGCGGGTCGATGGGATGCTCGAAGTGCCATGTGACCCAGTGGTAGCGGCACACGAAGATCTTGCAGCGCCCGCACCAGCGCCCCGGCAGACCGCAGGGACCCTTGGCCGACCCCGGTAGCGTGCCGACCATGATGACCGTCTCGCACGCGCTCACCACGAGCCTTTCATTGGCCCAGCCGCGAGGTGCGGTCTTCGGCCCAGTGGGCTTTGCAATCGCAGTGGTTCTTCTCTGATCCGACAGCGCACTCGGTCATGCCGTGCATGTAGTCCTCGTGCTTCTCGCGCTTGCAGCGCGCCGAGTGGGTTCCGATCACGTGGTAGCGCCGCGCCGGAGCTGGCTTGGTGTCCGCCAGCGGGACCATCCTCTTCGTCATGTGACCTCCATCCGGATCAGGCGGTCGACGCGGCCGCGCTCGACCTCCAGCCATTCGCGCAGCACCTTGACCTCGGTGCCCTCGTCGGTGAGGGTGCCGCCATATCGCTTGATCGCCTCGTGGATGGCGGCGATCGCCTCGCGCGGGAGCTCGACCCCCGCGTCCTCGGGCAGAACGTGGGCTTCGTTGTGCTCGGCCCATGTCCCGTCGCGCATCAGGATCGAGACCTGTCCGATGGCCGATGGCCGGTACAGGTGCAGGCGAACGCCCCGCGCCATGTAGCGATCCTCGATGTACGCCTCGATGCGGTTCACTCGACCGGGATCCCGAAGTAGGCAGCCGTCTTGAGGATCGCCCGCACCTGACCGTAGTAGGAGTCGGGATCCAGACAGACGCGCCGCAGGCGCACCGTCCACGGCTGGTCGTCGCCATGCAGGATCACTGTGTCGAGCGTCCCGATGCAGTGACCTTGGGTGCCGTGCGGCCCTTGGATGAACAGGCGCCGGGTCTCGTACGGCGAGCCGGTGCTGCTGCGCGGATCGGGATAGGTGATGAGAATATCGACCCGGTACTCGTGCGAGTCTCCGGGAAGCTGCTCCGTGGCGACGTGGTCAAGGAAGTCCTTGAGGTCGACGTCGACCCGGGTGGGTGGGGCCATCTGCACTCCTTTGGTGTTTACCTCGTCAATGGCGAGGTCGGGACGGCTGCCCAGAGAAGGAGCCCCTCTCAACGTCCCGGCCCTCGCCAACATCAATCGTAGCGACCTACCGCAAGGTCACTGGTCAGTGTCCGATGCCCTGAGACGGGCCACGAGGCCGATGACATCAGGGATGGAGACGAGCGGGCCGCTGACCCGATCCTTGTATTCGGGCCGGGGCGACCACTGAGGCAGCAGGTTCAACTCACGCCCTAGCCGCTCCACGTCGATGGGCTGGGCGGCTTCGGCCCGCGCTGCGTCCTGAGCGAAGATGACCGCCGTTGACGGGATGGACTTGCGGTGCATCCCCTTGTGGCCTGCTGGCCGGGAGCACTGGTAGCCGTCCTTCGCCTGCCCGCACTCCCAGTCGGTGCGTGGCTCGCTGACGGTCGGGCTAAGGTGCGGCCGCTCACGGATGGCGCGGAGTTCTTCGTCGGTGGTTCCAGCCCAATGTCCGTTCATGCAGAACCACCGACCCCACCCGGAGGGATGAACCTTCATGGAATCGCCGCACGTCGGACAATCCGGGGCAGGCGGATGCTCCTCGGAGGTCATTGGGTCTGCTCCTGTAGACGACGGAGGGCTTCGCTCGCACCCTTCAATGCTTCGTACAGACCGGGATGCTCTTTGGCTTCGGCGAACCCTAAACGGCCCACCCGCTCCAACTCCCGCAGCGCCTCGACCGCTGCCTCATATGCGGGGATCTTCTCCATGAGCGCGTCGTACCGCTCACAACAACGTCGGCCAGCTCGCGTCACTTCAGCAGCCTCCAGATCCCGATGGCGATCACGACCATCATCACCAGCAGCAGGCTCAGGATCGCGCCCGACGCCACGTAGCGCAGGAACAGGTCGACCAGCTCGGGGGTCATCGCTCGTCCTCCGTGTCATCGGTCAGCAGCCGGTAGCTGCGCGTGGCGCGGATCCTCCGCTCGCCGCGATCGTTGCGCTCCCATGCCTCGAGCACGACCTCGTCGGGCCAGTGCTCGCCATCCAGCCGCTCGGCGGTGCCGGTCCATGTCACCTCCGACATGGCGGGCTCCCACTTCTGGCTCATGCTTGCCCCCGAACGTCGAAGATCTTGAGGCTGCCGTCCGCGAAGCGATCGTCATCCTCGGGCTCCTCGAACCCCGCGCAGCCACAGCTCGCGGTGCAGAGCATGGTGTTCGGGTCGTGGTCGGTCAGGTAGTGACCGCACATGCACAGCGCGCGGTCCATGTCGTCAGCCCAGCTCATCGCGATCTCGTCTTCTTGCCGCCGAGGTTGTTGAGGATCACATCGCGCTGGCGCTGGGCGCGCTGCGGATCGGCCTCGGGTGCCGGTCGGCGGCTGGGGTGGCTGGCATCGGTCGGGTCCATCTGGGTCGTGGTGATGGAGCCGGTGTTGGTGCTGGTGCCACCGAAGGTGAAGTCGCCGGTCGAGTGCGCCACCTCGAGGGCGGCCTGTGCCTCGGCATGGTCGGCGTCGAGCCCAGCATCCGCCACAGATCTGACCTCGCCGACCGTGGTGCTGCCCGCGGCTGCGATCAGCGGGCCGTAGCTGGCTGGGACCAGCAGCGCCACCACCCT
>DATNGU010000421.1:0-8448 GCA_035605775.1 Solirubrobacterales bacterium
GATGATGCTCGCCAACCGCCTCGTCGCTGTCGATCACGTGCGTGGACGAACGCACCTGATCGTGCTCTGCCGCAGCGACGAGGCGGAGGCCGAGATCTGGCTCGACGAGGCCGAGATGGTCGTACGGGAGACGCTCGCCGCGCCGCCCGACCCGGCGCTGCCGCTCGCCGTCACCGGCGGCCCGACCGACTCCCACGTCAGCTTCCGCTGCGGGCGCGGCCGCGAGCAGTACCTGGCCGACATCGCCCGCAGTCAGGCCGAACTCGCCGCAGGCGAGTCCTACGAGGTCTGCCTGACGGACCAGATCTCGACCGAAGCCAGTCCCGACCCGTTCGACCTCTACCGGCTGCTGCGGCGCCGCAACCCCGCACCCTTCGCCGCCTACCTGAAGCTCGGTGAGATGGCGATCGTCAGCTCCTCTCCGGAGCGCTTCCTCTCGGTCGATCGCGAGCGCCGCGTCGAGGCGCGCCCGATCAAGGGCACGACCTCTCGCTCCGCCGACCCCGTGCGCGACGCGGCGCTGAAGGCCGAGCTGGTCGAAGACGAGAAGACCTACGCCGAGCACCTGATGATCGTCGACCTCTTGCGCAACGACCTCGGTCGCGTCTGCGACGTCGGCAGCGTCAGCGTGCCTGAGCTGATGATCGTCGAGGACTACGCGACCGTGCACCAGCTGATTTCGACCGTGAGCGGCGTGCTCGATGCCAACCGCAGCGCGCCGGAATGCGCGCGCGCCTGCTTCCCCGGCGGCTCGATGACCGGGGCGCCGAAGGAGCGCACGATGGAGATCATCGACGACCTCGAGGACGAGGCCCGCGGCGTCTACTCGGGGGCGATCGGCTGGTTCGGCGTCGAGGGCAGCATGGACCTCAGCATCGTCATCCGCACGATCGTGATGCGGCCGGGCCGCACCACGATCGGGGCGGGCGGGGCGATCGTCATGCAATCTGATCCGGAGGACGAGTTCGAGGAGATCCTGCTGAAGGCGCGGGCGCCGATGGCGACGATCGCCGAGGCGGTCACCGGCAGCGCCGCGCCGCAGAGCTGGTCGGTGGAGCTCGAGCCGCAGACGGAGGCCGCCGGGGCCGTATGAGCGATCCGAGTCCGACCGTGCCCGGCGCGCCACCCCGCTCGGGGTCGATGGCGAACGCCAGCATCCGAGCCGCGTCCAGCGAGGACGCGCCCGCGGTCGCCGCCGCGGTCGAGGCGCTGCTGCTCGAGCTGGGCGGCGAGCGGCCGTCGCGCGCGGCGCTGGAAGGGGCGGCGCGGGAGCTGACCGACGGGCGGGCGGCGGGCGCCCTGCTGCTCGCCGAGGCCGGCGGGGCGGTCGTCGGCCTCCTCGCGGCGAGCTGGCAACACGCGATCCACGTGCCGGGGCGCTACGGCACG
The DNA here is from genome assembly GCA_035605775.1 of Solirubrobacterales bacterium. Taxonomy (GTDB): domain Bacteria; phylum Actinomycetota; class Thermoleophilia; order Solirubrobacterales; family 70-9; genus VRUE01. The sequence continues at coordinate 1,390 of DATNGU010000421.1, forward strand.
ATTCAGGACCTCTGGGTGGATCCGGAGTGGCGCGGCCGGGCGGTCGGCCGCGAGCTGCTCGAAGCCCTGGTCGCCTTGGCCGGCGAGCTGGGGATCTCGCGGCTCGAGGTCGGGCTGCCGCAGGAGAGCTTCGCCCAGATCGCCGCCACCGAGCGCTTCTACCTCGGCAACGGCTTCAGCCAGCTGGGACCGCGGATGCGGCGGCTGCTGCGATGAGCAACGAGCTGCTGATGATCGAGCAGCGACGGGGCCACCGCGACGGGGCGCCGTGGATCATGGAAGGCGGTCGCAAGCTGCCGGGCATGGACGACCACCGCCGGATGGCGGCGGTGCGTAGTGGCCTGATCTGCCACGCCGGCGTGCGTGCATCCACGGCCGACGCCGAGGGAGAGCAGGTCGAGCGAACGCTCGGGGAGCTGCACGAGCGCGACTACCTGACGACGCTGAAGGAGATCCGCTCCGAGGAGCCCGTGGTGATGCCCGAGCTGGCGGCGCCTGGGCTGCCGCCCGATATTCCGGTCTGCGCGAGCCTCGTCACCGCCGCCCACGAGGGGGTACGCACGGCGATCACGGCGGCGACGCGCCTGGTCGATGGCGCGCGCTTCTCCTACGCGCTTTGCCGCCCCCCGGGCCACCACGCCGGCCCCGGCTGGTTCGCCGGCTACTGCTATCTGAACTCGGCAGCCGCGGCGGCGCTGACCCTCTGCGAGGGAGGCCTGAAGCCGGTCGGCATCCTCGACCTCGACCTGCACTACCCGAACGGAACGGCGGCGATCGTGGAGACGATGAGCGACGCCAGCCTGCACTCGCTGCACGCCTGGCCGGTAACCAACGTCGCCGCCCAGACGGTGACCCCCAGCAACGATCGCGAGCGGGTGATCGAGTTCACCGGCAGCCCGGATGCGGCTACATACCTCGACGCGGTCGCCAGCTCGGTCGAGTCGCTCGCCCAGACCTCTGTGGCGCTCGTCGTCTCGCTCGGCTACGACACCGTGAAGGGCGACCCGCACGGCGACTGGGGCTTCTCACCGACGATCTTCGCCAAGATCGGCCGCTTGCTCGCGGCCTGCGGGTTGCCGGTCTGCATCGTCCAGGAGGGCGGCTACGCGCTGCACGCCCTGGCCGCCTGCAGCTATGCCTTTGCGGCGGGCCTGCTCGAGGAGGTGGTGGCGCCGGCATGAGCGGGCTCGAGCATTACCGCCATCGCCTCGACGGACTCGACGACGAGATCGCGCGCCTGCTCGGCGAGCGCTTCAAAGTCTGCCGGGACATCGCCCGCTACAAGCGCGCCCACGACATCCCGATGATGCAGCCCGACCGGGTCGTCGCGGTGCGGGAGCGCTACTTGGCGCGAGGCGAGGAGGCCAAGCTGCCGCCGGACTTCACCGCCGACCTCTTCGAACTGCTGATCGCCGCCACCTGCAAGGAGGAGGACGAGCTGATGGCGGCGCTAGAGACTTCCTCAGAGGGTAGGGACGCATGAAGGACGAGGAGAGATCCATCCGAGGGGCCGGGGGGAACACTGCGCTGCCCCCCGGCCCGCGGATGCCCAGAGCCCTGCAGGCGATCGGCTGGGCGCGGCGTCCCTACCCCTTCATGAAGCGCTGCCAGGAGCGCTATGGGAACACCTTCACCCTGCGCATCCTCCACTCGGGCACGTGGGTCTTCCTCTGTGACCCCGACGACGTCAAACGGGTCTTCACCGCCCCCGCCGACCACCTCGGCGTCGACCTCGCCAACCCAATGCTGCTGCCGGTGCTCGGCCCCCGCTCGTTGATGCTGATGGAGGAGCCCGCGCACATGACCCGCCGCCGGCTGATGCTGCCACCCTTCCACGGCAAGCGGATGGGTGCCGACGCCGAGATGATGGCCGAGGTGACGCGCGACGAGGTCGGCCGCTGGCCGGTCGGCGAACCGTTCGAGCTCTGGCCGCACATGCAGGCGATCACCCAGGAGGTGATCATGCGCTCGGTCTTCGGCCCGGACGAAGACGGCCGGCTGGGGCGCCTGCGGGTGCTGCTGCGCGAGCTGACCGAGGCGCTCAACGACCCCGGCCGGCTGAATATGGCGGCGGCGCTCGGCCCACGCCTGGTCGCGCGCAGCAACGGGTTCCAAGCGGCGATGGCACCGGTCGAGGAAGCGCTGCTCGATGAGGTCGACAGACGGCGGCGGGAAGGTGAGAACGGACGCAAGGACATCGTCTCGATGCTGGTCGAGGCGCGCTACGAGGACGGCTCCCCGATGAGCGACCGTGACCTGCGCGACGAACTGATGACCCTGCTTACCGACGGCCCGACTTCTTCCTCGCTGGCCTGGGTGTTCGAGCGACTCCTGCGCCACCCGGACAAACTCGAGCGCCTGCAGAGCGAGATCCTGGCTGGCGAGGGCGACGCCTACATGGACGCCGTGGTCAAGGAGACGCTGCGCCTCTGCCCGCCGGTGCCGGTCGTCGTCCGCCGCTTGTTGGAGCCGATGGAACTGGGCGGCTACAAGCTGCCCGCCGGCACCACCGTCGCCCCTTGCGTCTACCTGATTCACCGTAACGAGGACATCTACCCCCACCCCCGCCGCTTCTGGCCCGAGCGCTTCCTGGAGCAGCCGCCGGGGACCTACACCTGGATTCCCTTCGGCGGCGGCACCCGCCGCTGCCTCGCCGCCAGCTACGCCGAACTGGAGATGAAGCGGGTGCTGCGCATCGTGCTGAGCGAGGTCGACCTGCGCCCGGCCGAGAGCAGCTCGGAGCGGGCGAGGAGGAGCGCGATCTCCTTCAGCCCCGACAAGCGCGGCCGCGTCATCGCCGAACCCCGTACGCCAGCCCCGACCTCCCCCGCCGCCGAGCCATGGCAGCCGAGTCCGATCTACTCGTAGTCGGGGCCGGCGCCAAGGCCGCGGGGATCGCGACCAAGGTGCACGCCTTCAATTCCCTCGGCCTCGGCCCGGTCGGACTGACGATCGTCGAGGGGACCGAGGTCGCCGCCTCCTGGAAGGGCCGCAACGGGATGACTTCCGGCGAGGAGCCGCTGGCGGTGACGCCGATCAAGGACGTCGGCTTCCCGTACCAAAGCTTCCGCGAGTTCGGCGAGGCGGGTGAGGCGATCGACGACCGCGTCATGCGCTTCTCCTGGCAGCGCTACATGGTCGGCGCGCGACGCTACGCGCGTTGGATCGACGCCGGCTCGCCGTCGGTGCGACACCGCGACTACGGCGAGTACCTGACCTGGGTCCTCTCGCGCGCGACCGAGGGCGTCAGTCATGTAAGCGGCCGTGTCACCAAGGTCTCACTGGAGGAGGGTCGGCGCTGGGCGGTCGACGTAGCGGAGGCCGGCGGGACCTCACGCCACCACGCCGCCGCCCTGGTGTTGACCGGGCCCGGCATTCACCGCTCCTTCCCGCACGAGCCCGGCATCGCCGCGCGCGTCTTCCACTGCGACAGCCGGCGAGGCGAGTTCGCACAGCTGCCCGAGGACCAGGACTGCGACGTCGCCGTGGTCGGCGGCGGTGAGAGCGCACTCAGCTGCGTGATGTTCCTGCGCGGGTTCCGCCCCAAGTCGCGGTTCACGATCTACACGCCGATGCTGCCGATGAGCCGTGGCGAGAGCTTCCTCGAGAACCGCGTCTTCTCCAACCCCGACGAGATCGAATGGACCGCACTGGATCAGAGGACGCGGCGCGACTTCGTCAAGCACAGCGATCGCGGCGTGTTCGATCCGCCGAGCCTGGCGGCGATCGCTTACGACGACCGCTGTCGCTTCGTCACCGGGCGGGTGACCGACGTCTCCGCCGCGCGCGGAGGCGCCGGGGTGCGCCTCCAGCACGAGTCGCCCGAAGGGATCGCCAACCCCGAGCACGACTACGTGGTCAACTGCACCGGCTTCGACCTGCTGGCGCAGCTGCGAACGCTGTTCCCAGCGGAGACGCGGGCGGAGATCGAGGGGCGGGTGGGACGACTCTGGGACACGCCCGCCGGGACCGAGGTGCCGATCGGGCGACATCTCGAGCTGAAGGACATGCAGCCGCTCCTGCAGATCCCCGGACTGGCCGGGCTCAGCCAGGGGCCGGGGTTCGCCAATCTGGGCGCATTGGGGCTGCTCGCGAACCGGGTCCTGCAACCCGTCCTGGAAGAGCGTGCATCGTCACTGTCGACCGATCACGTGTCTGCAAGCACTTGACTTCATTTTATCGATCCAATAGGTTCATGCGATGAAGGTCAGTAGTGGCGGGTGGGGTTACGGAAGGGTCGCGGCAGCCGTCGTCGCTGTGCTTACGGCAGCACTGCTGGCGACGGGCTGCGGCGACTCCTCCTCAGGTGAGTCGGTGAGCTTCACCGGTTCGGCCTACCCGAACGTTGACCCCGCCAACAGTCGGCACTCAAGCGGGCCGATCAACACCTCTTCGGTATCCGAACTCGAACCTGCTTGGACCCTGCCACTCACCGCCCAGAGTACGTACGGCAGCTACTCCTCGTCACCGGTGGTGAGCAAAGGAGTTATTTACTCACAGGATCTGGCCTCCAACGTGCAGGCAATCGATCTCGAAAGTGGCGAAGTGCTGTGGACGAAAAAATACGAACTTCCAGATCAGGGCCCAAACGGGATAGTCGTCGCCGACGGTCGGGTCTACGGAGCCACGCCCACCTCGGCCTTCGCCCTCGACCAAGGCACTGGTAAGCAGGTATGGACGACGTTCCTCGCCCGCAACCAGCACGAGGGCATCGACATGGCCCCCGGCTACGACGATGGCAGGGTATTTGTCTCGACCGTGCCAGGAACCGCAACCGAGTTCTACAAAGGAGAAGGGGTCGGGGTCCTCTGGGCGCTGGACGGCAAAACTGGCAAGAAACTGTGGCACTTCGACACCGTGCCAAAGGACCTTTGGGACGCGAAAAACGTCAACATCAATTCCGGCGGCGGGCTTTGGTACACGCCGGCGTTCGACGGCAAGGGGTTTATGTATTTCGGTGTGGGCAACCCAGCCCCGTTCCCGGGGACGGGAAAGTTCCCCTGGGGATCGAGTCGGCCGGGACCGAACCTCTATACCAACTCAATCGTAAAGATGGATGCGAAGAGCGGCAAGATGGATTGGTACTTCCAGCTGACTCCACATGACATCTACGACTGGGACCTGCAGGGGCCACCGATGCTGATGAAAGTGGGTGGCCGCGAGGTCGTTATAGCCGCAGGCAAGTCCGGCATCGCGATCGCCCTCGATGCCCAGAGTGGCAAGCTCGTCTGGAAACGTCCGGTTGGCCGACACAACGGGCACGACGACGACGGGCTCTACGCGATGGGGGGCGAAACCTCAAAGCTGAAGCCGCCCTTCGAAATCTACCCGGGCAACCTCGGCGGCGTGATCGCGCCGATGTCAACCGACGGCAAGAGCGTCTTCGCGCCGGTCGTCAATCACCCGGTGACGATCGCCTCGGGCACGGAAGTCCAAGAAGCCAGCTCGGTCAACGGGGGCGAACTGGTGTCGCTGAACGCAAAAACGGGGGAGATCGAGTGGAAGCACGAATTCCCCGTCGCCCCCGCCTTCGGCGCCACCACGTCGGTCAACGACCTCGTCTTCACCACCACCTTCGAAGGCAAGGTCTACGCATTCGACGCGAAGAGCGGGGAACTGGTTTGGCAGGTCGAACTCCCTGCCGGCACCAACACCGGCGTCACGGTGTCGGGTGACACCGTGATCGCACCGGCGGGCGTTGCATCCGCCGAAGGGCAGACGCCCCAAATAGTCGCTTACCGCCTCGGCGGCTAGCTGCCCTGATAAACAGGGCACATGTCAGAGCAAGCGTGGTCGAATGTCGACGAGTACGTGTCGGGCCTGCTGGCGCCGCATGATGAGGCGCTCCGGCAGGCCCTTCGAGCCAGCGAGGCGGCTGGGCTGCCCGCGATCCAGGTCTCACCGCCACAGGGCAAGCTGCTCGCCCTGCTGGTGGAAACGCTGGGCGCGAAGACTGTGCTCGAGTTCGGCACCCTCGGCGGCTACAGCACGATCTGGATGGCCAAGGCGCTGGCCGAGGGCGGCCGCCTGATCACGCTCGGACCGCGACCCCGCGATCCGGGCACAGCGAGACTTGCACGAGGCGATCGCCGCCGATGCCCGCCTCAGCGCGACAACGATCCAGACCGTCGGCGTTAAGGGCTACGACGGCTTCACGATCGCCCGGGTGTCCTGACGTCCCAGCTCGTCGAGCCAATCGAGGGCATCCCGCGGCGGCGCGGGCCTAGACCCGCCCTCGCTGACCGTCCTGCTCCGAGCGGCTCGACCTTCCCTCGGCCGCTGGCCGCCACCCTGCCTTCGGCTAGGGTAGACATCAACCCGACCAAGGAGCACTCAATGAGCGTCCTTATCCGCTTTGCCCCCGCGTCCTTGACGGCAGCACAGTACGACGAGAGCGTCCGCAGGCTCGAAGGGGCGGGTGTCTTCCCACCTGACGGACTCGACTACCACGTCTGCTTCGGCACCGACGGCAACCTTCGCGTCAGCGAGATCTGGGATTCCCAGGAGCAGCTCGACGCATTCGGCGAGCGGCTGATGCCCGTCCTTGCCGAGGTCGGAATCGACCCCGGCGAGCCAGAGGTCGTGGAGATTCACAACATCGTCAAGCGCTAGCCGCGGACAGGCTCCGCCGGGGAGGCCTACCGCTCGCAACTCCGGATCGAGTCCACGCCGGCACCGCCCCGACAGCGATCGAAGCCGGATCCGCCGCGCAGGCGGTCAGCGCCACGATTGCCCTTGAGCACGTCGTCGCCGGCATTGCCCTTCAGCACGTCCGGGCCTCCGCGGCCGCGTAGGCGGTCGATGCCCGCTCCGCCGAAGGCGCGGTCGGCCGCAGAGCCGGCGCCGATGTAGTCATTGCCGCTTCCCGCGCAGACCAGGTCCCGGCCGGCCAGCGAAGCGATCGTGTCGTTGCCGCCGAGAGTGACGATAACGTCGCGGCCGCCCGTGCCGGCGATGGTGTCATCGCCGGCGGTTCCAGTCATCGTGGCGGGAACGCCGCGGCACGTCGCCGCAGGCCCGACAACGCTGGTCGTCGCGGTGGCCTTATTGCTAGATGCG
>DATNGU010000422.1:0-2194 GCA_035605775.1 Solirubrobacterales bacterium
AATACGTTTCAGTCGACCGTCTCGTCTCCACGTAATCAGCGCATCATGTTCTGGGCTGCGCTGGCCGTGCTGGTTGCGGGCGTCGTCTTCCTGATCGTCAAGTTCGCGGGCGGAAGCGATCCCACGCCGGCGGCGCCCGCCACGGGTTTCAAGCCGCAGCTACCTCCGAAGACCACGTCGCTGACGAGCGCGAACGGCGGCAAGATCACGAGCTACGAACAGCTCCCGTCCCAGGTCAAGCAGGCGATCGTCGGATTCATGCCCGGCGTCCTCCACAACAACTACGGCCCCGCGTGGAAGTACACGGCACCCAACATCACGCACGGCGCCTCGCAGCACAAGTGGGCGACCGTCGATGCTCGCTCGGTCATCCCGCTCCCCGGCTACACGCTCAAGGGCGTGAGCTACAGGCTCGAGGAGGCGTCGACGAAGGAGATCCTCGTCGTGCTCCGGATGCAGCCCACCAGGCCGGAGATCGACAAGGAGATACCGATGCGGATCGGGCTAACTCCTTACGGCAAGGGCGACCACAAGCGGTGGCTCGTGAGCTACTGGATGCCGGCGACCAACTTCGCCAAGCCGGGCTACACCGGCGACGGGTAGGCCGGCCCTAGCGGTCACGCGATGGAGGGGGGCCTTCCAGCGTGAGCGGCCGCCTGTCCTCGGCAAGGGTCAGGAGGCGCCTCATCTGGATGGCCGGCTTCGCGGCGCTCGCCGGGGTCGTCGCGATCCTGATCGTCGTCATCAAGAACCCGCCGCCTCCGCCCGGCTCCAAGACCTCGCCTGGAGGCATTCTTGTCAAGCCGGACAAGAAGCTGGCATTCGGGCCGCGCCAGGATCAGATCCTCGCGCTCGCCCAGCAGTTCGTTCTCACCGCCGTCCGCCGGAACCACGTCGAGGACTCCTGGGAGATGGTCTGCCCGCAGATGCGACAGGGGTACAGCAAGCAGTCGTGGGCGAAGGGAGACATCCCGGTCGTTCCGTATCCGGCCAACTTCGCCAAGTGGCACCTCTCCTACTCGGTCAGGAGGGAGATCGACCTCCAGGTCGCGCTCTATGCCAAGCCGGAGAAGAAGCTGAATCCGGTTGTCTTCGACCTCACGCTCCAGCCGTGCGGCGCGAGCACGTCCAACCGCTGGCTCGTGTCCTCGTTCATCCCCACCCCCTCGGCGAGCGGGGACTTCGGCTCGTCCGACGACAAGAGCCACTTCAACCCAATCGCGATCGGCACCCGGGACCCGAGCCTCTTCCAGCCGAAGCGCGGGAGCGCGGGTTGGCTTGCGATTCCGCTCGGGATCATGCTGGGGATGCTCCTGATCGCGCTGGGCATAGTCGGCATCCACGGCTACAGGGGCAAGCGCGCCTACAACCAGTACGTCCGCGAGCGCCGGCTGCCCGGCGGCCCAACGATTTAGATGGCCGCCTCGATCTCTCGCCGGCAACCGTCTAGGCTGTGGCCGTGAGCTTCCTCTCGTCGGCAAGGATGCGGCGTCGGCTTTTCTGGGCGGGGGGATTCGTGCTGGTGGCCGCCCTCGTCGCCGGGCTCATCGTCGCGTTCCCGCACCCCGGCAAGCGCGCCGGCGAGGCGACTTCGCCCGGCGGGGACGTGGTCGTGCCGGAGAAGGTGAAAGCATTCGCGCCGCGCGCGGGCGAAGTGCTCGGAGTCGCGCAACAGTTCGTACTGACCGCGGTCGCGCGCAAGCACCTCAAGACCTCCTACGACCTGGTCTGCCCGGAGATGAAGCAGGGGTTCACCCGGGAGCGTTGGGCGAAGGGCAACATCCCCGTCGTCCCGTATCCCGTCTTCCTGGGCAAGTGGCGCCTCTCCTACTCGCTGGCAAGCGAGGTCGATGTCCAGGTCGCTCTCTTCGCCAAGCCCAAGACGAAGATCAAGCCGGTCGTCTTCGACCTGACCGTACAGCCGTGCGGCAAGGCGAAGGGAAAGCGGTGGCTCGTCTCCTCTTTCATCCCGGTCTCCTCGCCCAGCGGCGACTACAACGTGAGCTCGCGCGCGGGAGGCACTTTCAACCCGCTCGGGATCGGGACGAGCAACCCGAAGCCGCTGCCGCACACCGCGAGCGCCGCGTGGTTCTTGGTTCCCGGTGGAGTCGTCGGCGGGACGGTACTGCTCGACCTCGGCTTTCTCCTGTTCCGCGGCATCCGCGGCCGGCGCGCGTACGCCGCCCACGTGCGC
>DATNGU010000423.1:0-5144 GCA_035605775.1 Solirubrobacterales bacterium
CGGCGACCACCGGATCGCGATGCTCGGCGCGATTGCCGGCCTCGCCTCACGCGAGGGGGTGGAGGTCGACGGAATGGACGCCGCCGCGGTCAGCTACCCCGGCTTCGAGGCCGACCTCGCCACGCTCGCGGCTCGCTGAGCGCCGCCCGCGACATACCCTGCCGCCCATGGTCATCGCGATAGACGGTCCCGCAGGGGCCGGCAAGTCAACCGTCGCTCGCGCCGTTTCCGCGGCGCTCGGCTTTACCTACCTCGACTCGGGGGCGATGTACCGGTGCGTGGCGTTGGCCGGGGTCGAGGGCGGCGCCGATCTCGACGATGCCGGGGCGATGGGCGAGCTGGCGCGCTCGCTGCAGATCGACCTCGACGGCGAACGGGTAGCGCTCGACGGCCGCGACGTTGGCGCTGCCATCCGCGAGCCAGGGGTGACCGAGGCCTCCTCGCGTGTCTCCGTGCACCCGTCCGTGCGGGAGGCGCTGGTGGCGCGGCAGCGCCAGCTGATCGAGACGGGCAACTACGTCGCCGAGGGCCGAGACATCGGCACCGTCGTCAGCCCCGAGGCGCCGCTTAAGGTCTTCCTCACGGCTTCCGCCGGGGAGCGCGCCCGGCGCCGTGCCGTCCAGACCGGCGAGGACGAGGCGGCGGTGCTGGCGGCGCAGCGAGAGCGCGACGAGCGCGACGAGAACCGCGAGCACAGCGCCCTGCGCGCCGCCCCCGACGCGGTCGAGATCGACACCACCGGCCTCGGCCTCGACGACGTCGTGGAGCGGGTCGTCGAGCTGGCTCGACAGCGAGGTTTGGAATGAACAGGCTCCCCACCGTCGCGGTGGTCGGTTTCCCCAACGTCGGTAAGAGCACCCTGGTCAACCGGCTCGCCGGCGGTCGCGAGGCGGTGACCGATGCCGAGCCCGGCGTCACTCGCGACCGCAAGCGGGTCCGCTGCGAGTGGAATGGCCTTGCCTTCGAGCTGCTCGACACCGGTGGCATCGACCTCGCCGACGAGAGTGAGTTGGCCGAGGACGTGCAGCGCCAGGCACGGATCGGCATCGCGGAGGCGGACGCCGTCCTGCTTGTCGTCGACGGCCGAGCGGGAGTGCGTGCCGGCGACGCGGAGTTGGCCAAAACCTTGCGTGGGGGCGACGTGCCCGTCCTCGTCGTCGTCAACAAAGTCGACCGCCCCGACGACGAGCACCTGAGTGCCGAGTTTCACAAGCTCGGCCTCGGTGAGCCGATCGGGGTCTCTGCCACGCACGGACTGGGCAGCGGCGATCTGCTCGATCGTGCGGTCGAGATGCTGGGAGAGCTGCAACCCGCGGCTGGCGGCGAGGAGCCGGTTCGTATCGCCGTGGTCGGCCGCCCCAACGCCGGCAAGTCCTCACTGGTCAACGCCTTTCTCGGCAGCGAGCGGGTGATCGTCTCCGAGCGGGCCGGTACCACTCGCGACGCGATCGATACCGAGCTCGAGGTCGACGGCCGTCCCGTCCTTCTGGTCGATACGGCGGGCCTGCGCCGCCGCTCGAAGGTTGCCGGAACCGTCGACTACTACGCACAGCTGCGCTCCGAGCTGGCGGTCGAGCGGGCCGACGTGGCGATCGTTGTCTGCGATGCCTCAGACGGTGTCACCGCCGAGGACCTGCGCGTGGCCGAGCTGGCGATGAAGGCCGGCTGCGCGTCCCTGCTGGTGCTCAACAAGTGGGACGTGACCGCCACCGATGTCGACGACGCCCGCGCCCGGGTCGAGCGCAAGCTGCGACTGCGGCCCGAGGTGGTCACCTGCTCGGCGACGGAGGGCCGCAACGTCGTTAAGTTGTTGCCCAAGGCGCTGCAGTTGGCCGACCGGGCAGCGGAGCGGATCCCAACGCCGGAGCTGAATCGCTTCGTCAGCGACGTGGTCGCGACGACGCCGCCGCCGTCGCGGCGGGGCCGGCGCCTGCGGCTCTACTACTCGGCGCAGATCGGCGAGCGACCGCCGCGGATCGCGATCCAGGTCAACGACCGCCGCCTGATCGTCCGCGATTGGGCCTATCACCTGGAGAACCGGATGCGGGAGACCTACGGTCTGGAGGGCGTGCCGCTGATCATCGATTTCATCCCTCATACCGGTCGCCGACGTTGAAGATCGTCCACTAGGCTTCCTCCATGTCAGATATCCAGCCGCTCGCCGAGGGCGAATACCTCTTCACTTCCGAGTCCGTCACCGAGGGTCATCCGGACAAGATCTGCGACCAGATCTCCGACGCGATCCTCGACGCCGTTATGACCGGCGACCCCGAGGGGCGCGTCGCCTGCGAGACCCTCGTCAACACCGGGATGGCGGTCGTCTCCGGGGAGATTTCAACCGACATCCACCTCGACGTGCCGGAGTTGGTCCGCAAGACGATCCGCAAGATTGGCTACGACCACGGCGACTACGGCTACAACTGCGACCACATCTCCGTGCTCGTCTCGCTCGACAAGCAGTCGCCCGACATCGCCCAGGGCGTCGACGCCTCCCACGAGACGCGCACCGGCCCATCGAGCGACGACGAACTGCTGCTCGCCGGCGCGGGCGACCAGGGGATGATGTTCGGCTACGCGACCGATGAGACCGAGGCGCTGATGCCGATGCCGGTCCACCTCGCCCATCGCCTCGCCGAGCGCCTCGCCGCGGTGCGCAAGGACGGCACCCTCGACTACCTCGGGCCCGACGGCAAGACGCAGGTCACGGTCCGCTACGCGGCCGGGCGGCCGGTACGGGTCGAGAAGTTGCTGATTTCAACCCAGCACGCCGCTGGGGTCGAGTCGCAGGAGACGATCAAACCCGACCTCTGGCAGCACGTCGTCGTCCCGGTGCTCGCGGCCGAGGCAGAGGGCCTCTACGACGCGGACGCGCTGCGCGAGGGCTTCCTCGTCAACCCGACCGGCAAGTTTGTGATCGGCGGCCCGGTCGGCGACGCCGGCCTCACCGGCCGCAAGATCATCGTCGACACCTACGGCGGCATGGCTCGCCACGGTGGCGGCGCCTTCTCCGGCAAGGACCCCTCTAAGGTCGATCGCTCCGCTGCCTACGCGGCCCGCCACGTCGCCAAGAACGTGGTCGCGGCCGGCCTCGCGCAGCGCTGCGAGGTCCAGGTCGCCTACGCGATCGGCGTCGCCTACCCGGTCTCGCTGATGGTCGAGACCTTCGGCACCGGCACGCTGCCCGACATGGAGATCTCGCGCCTGGTCGAAGCGGAGTTCGACCTCCGCCCGGGCGCCTTCCGGCGCTACCTCGACCTGCACCGGCCGATCTTCCAGAAGACCGCCGCCTACGGCCACTTCGGCCGCGAGGACCCGGACTTCACCTGGGAGCGCGCCGACCGCGCCGAGGCGCTTAAAGCAGCAGCCAGCTCGGTCGCAGCTCCTGCCTGAGCAGGGAGAGGGGAGCCTGGTCGGGCCCCGGGCGAATTGATGTCGCACGCGCGCTGCGCGCGCTTAGCGACTGTGTCGGTGCGCGGCTCCGCCGCGCAGGAGACAGATTGCATATCGCGGCCTTCGGCCACATTCGCCCGAGACCCGACCAGGCTCCTCCTTGACAGCTTCCGCCGAGCAATACGTGGGCGAACAGACAGGCGTCGAGAGGCGGTGGGTATGCCCCTCCAGGAATGTCGCGAAGCGGCCTATGCAATCCGACGTTTGCGCGGCGCAGCCGCGCTCTCGATTCCACCGCGCGCGTAGCGCGTGGTGGTCAATTCCTGGAGGGGCATACCCTCCGCCTCCTCCAGAGAGCTTCTTCGCGTCAACTGCTGGGAGGCTGGGCCTCGCCGAGCCCGTGCGTGCCTGACGCGGTGGCGCCGGTAGCTTGATCGACGCGGTGCACCACGCCAGCCGGCTCTGCCACTCCGGCGAAGACGAAGTTGTAGTCGTCGGTTGCCGCCGTGTCGAAGTCGACGTCGCCGATCTGCATCAGCCGTTGGTAGACCGACTGCCGGTAGTTGACGTTCTGGACCCGCTCCAGGCGCGTCTCCTGAACCTCTCTCGAGATGATTCCGCGCTTGATGTTGAGGCGGCGGTTGGTGATCGTGTAAGTGGTCGCCACGCGCTTGACGAAGCCGATCAGGACGGTGAGCCCGATCACGACCAGGACGATCAGGAAAACCGTGCCGCCGCTGGCGTCGAACAGCTTGGCGATGACCCCGATGATCGCGGCGACGAGGACGCCTTTCAGGTAGAAGCCAAGGATCGCCCGCCACGAGGGGTGTCCCTGGAAGATCATTTGCTCGCCCGGGCTGAGGTTGAGAGCCGCCATCGCTTCGGCGTGAGCATACCCGCGCCGTCCGCGTCCCTCCATACCGTGACCGCGTGATCGCCAAGGTCGAGCCGCTGACCACCGCCCGCGCCCTGCGCGGTCCCTTCGACTATCGCCTGCCGGCGGCGATGGCAGACCTCGGGGTGGGCAGCGTGGTGCGGGTCCCGTTCGGGCGCCGACGGACGCTGGGGGTTGTCGTCGAGCTGTCCGAGACCTCCGAGCTGCCGCCGGAGCGCCTCGCCGAGCCGCTTGAGGCGCTCGAGGCCGGGGTCCCGCCGGAGCTCGTCCGCCTCGGGCTCTGGGTCGCCCGCGAGTACTGCTCGACGCCCTCGCGTGGGCTGCAGCTCGCCCTGCCGCCGGGGACCGGCACCGGGGGGCAGCGGGTGCGCTCGCGGACCGAGCTGCGGGCCGAGATCGCCGCCCCCGGTGAGGATGCGCTGGGGGGGGGCGAACGGCTGGGCGCCAAGCAGCGCGCGGTGCTCGAGGCGCTGCGCGCTGGCGAGATGTCGGCTGGCGAGCTGTCCACCGCCGTCGGCGCCGACCGCCAGGTCTTGCGTCGGCTGGAGGAGCGCGGCTTGATCTCCACCCGCAGCTCGCGAGTGCGACGCCGGCCGGGAGGCGCCGAGCTGGGCGTCACGGCGGAGCGGCCGCAGCTGCTCGAGGAGCAGGAGCGCGCCGTCGCCGAGATCGTCGCCGCCCTCGACGGTGAGGCCGGGGCTCCGCGCCAGCTACTCCTGCATGGCGTCACCGGATCCGGCAAGACTGAGGTCTATCTGGCCGCGGTCGAGGCGGCCCTGGCTCGCGGCCGGGGGGCGATTGTCCTCGTCCCCGAGATCGGCCTCGCCCCGCAGGCGGTGGCGCGCTTTCGAGCACGCCT
>DATNGU010000424.1:0-7381 GCA_035605775.1 Solirubrobacterales bacterium
GGCTGACTTCGACCGCGTCGTCGAGGAAGTCGGCGGAGCCGACGCCCCCTTCCAGCAGGTGGACGTAGGTGCACAGCGTGAAGGCAGCGTCGGCGTGGCCGAGCCAGGTTTGGATCTGTTTGATGTCCTTGCCGTTGGCGAAGACGAGTGAGGCGCAGGTATGCGGAAGGTGTGGAAGCTCACCCAGGGCATGCCGACGAGTGCTCGGGCGGGGTTGAGGACGCGATCGGCGACCTTGCCACGGATTAACTCGGTGCCGACATTGGAGGTGAAGACGGGCTCCGCTGGGCCGGAGTAGCTCGCCTCCCGATGCTTGATGAGCCTTGCCGTCATCCGCGGCGCCAATGGGATGTCGCGCCGCCCGGAGCCGCTCTTCAGCTGCCGGCGCTGGCAGCGGTAGAACTGCTCACGGACCTTCACATGCGGGTTGGTTTCCAGCTCCATATGCTCCCAGGTCAGGCCGACCATCTCGGAGATCCGCAGCCCGGTGTGGACGAGGAATTCGAAGAAGAGGTGCCAGTCGTCCGGGATGGCCGAGAGCAGAGTCGCCAGCTCGGCCCTGGTCAGGGTGATGACAGCGTGGGGATGACGAGGGGCCCACGATCCAGACAAACCCGGCCCAGGCCGACCGGCGTTGCCGCATTGGTGGCAGGTGTACGGGTTGACTCTTGCAGGGGGATTCGAGTGACGGTGGGCTGTGGCGTCAGCGCCTCACGACGCGGCGAAGCCTTCGACTTCGACGCGGTTTTTCACAGCGCCGATGCAGCGCTGTATGAGGCCAAGTGATGCGGCGGTGATCGAGTGCGCGGCGACGCGCCACCCGCGATGGTGGCGCGTTAGGCCGATCGTTGCTAGTGAAGGGCCCTGAGGGGGTTCTGTAGCGCGAAACGCCACTCTGCGATCAGCCTTTGTAGTGCGCGGCGCGGCTGACGTCGATCTTCTTGACGGTGTTCGTCGGCGTGAAGCCTTCGGTCGGGCAGTGCTTTAACAGCACCGTGATCTTGGTTGTCACAGAGATTTTTCACTGTTAGGCTGGTGCCGTTCGGTGAGGTGGGTGGATCGCCGGACGGTTTACACCAGGAGCCCTTTGGCGCCGGTTGGAGCCATTAGCCGATTGCGCCCTATAAAGGAGGTCTCCAGTATGAGCCGCACGCGAAAGCTGTTCGCAGTGGCCCTTTCAACCATTGCGCTAGCCGTCACCGCAGCGCCGTTTGCCGGAGCCAGTCCATCGCCGCCTACCGAAGGAGGCAACGGCGCCGGTAAGTCCGGTCAGTGCACTGGCCCGAACGCCGACCGGCCGAGCTCCTGCAAGAGCCAAGGCGGTCCCGGCAACCAGCCGTAGAACCGAAAACGGCAGCTCGCCCCCCGATCCCGCTGCAGCGGGATCGGGGGCGACGCCGCCCGTTGGCAGGCGAGACGGCCATCACATGCCCGGTGCTGCGCAGGGCCCCTCTGGGAGCAGCTGTTGGCGCTTCTTATGACTTCGGCGCCGGGAAGGTTCCCCCGTTCTTGCGCAAGGCTCTATCTGGATTTGGGGATAGAGCCGGACCGCGATCCGGGCGCTCATCCAGAGCCAGAAATGTCGCATCCTCATCGTTCAGGGAGCAAAACGCGTCAACGACGGTCGCGTCAAACTGGGATCCGGCGCCGCGCCGGAGCTCCTCCAGCGCCCGCGCTGGGCGCATGGCGACGCTGTAGGCACGGTCGCTCACCATCGCCGCGTAGGCGTTGCAGACCGAGATGACCCGCGAGCCGAGCGGGATCTGCTCATCCGCCAGACCGTCGGGGTAGCCGCTGCCATCCCAGCGCTCTTGAGTCGAGCGGACGAGGCGGGCCACCGGCACAAGCGCCGGCGCCGAGGCGATGATGCGCTCGCCGATCAGCGTGTGTTCGCGCATGAACTCCCACTCCTGGCCCTCGAGCGGACCGGGCTTGTTGAGGATCGCGTCGGGGATCGCGACCTTGCCGGTGTCGTGGAGCTCAGCGGCGCGGAAGACCTCATCGCGCTGCTCAGGGTCCATTCCCAGCTCCTCGGCCACCCGGAGCGCCAGCCGGGCGACATCGACGAGGTGGTCGTGAAGGTCAGGCTGGCGCTCACGCAGCGCGCTCAGTAGAACATCTCGCGACTGCGAGCCGGCCGAGGCGCGCTCGCGGCTCTTATTCGCGTACATGCGCCGGTCGGCGAGCTGCAGCGCTGCCTCACTGGTGCTGGCCTCGGAGGGGAGCAGGACACTGCCCTGGGAACTGGTGACGAGGAAGCCGTCACCGCGCTCCGACAGCGCGGCTGAGGCACCGGCGACGAAGCCATCGACTTCCGCGGCCGTGCACTCGGCCAGCAGGCAGAACTCGTCGCCGCCGAGTCGGTAGGCGGTGGCGCGCTCGCCGGCGAAGTCCGCCAGGCGGCCACCGAGGCGGGCCAGCAGCGCGTCGCCCGTGGGGTGGCCGTAGGCGTCGTTGTAGGCCTTGAAGCCGTCGAGGTCAAAGAGGGCGAGAAGACAGACATTGTGGTGGTCGGGCGGATGCGCCGCTGCTTCGGCGAGGTCCTCCATCAGGCAGCGTCGATTGGCGAGACCGGTGAGCGAGTCGGTCAGGGACTCGCGGACGCTGGACTCGAGGTTGGCCTGGTTTTCGCGGAAGGAGACCATCATCCGCACGACGACGGCCAGCAGCGTCAGCAGCGAGAGCCAGGCGGCGATCGTCGGCACGGAACTCGAGCGATCGCTGAATTGGATGCCGATCGCGATCACCGCCGCCGTCGCCGGGATCAGGGCGACTCGCAGGCCACGTGAGCGCACGACTTGGCGCCGAGCCGGCTCCTGCCAAGCGGCGGACGCGAGCAGGAGAAAACCCAAGGGCCAAGCGACGTCGAGAATGCCACCTTCGGCGTAGGTTCCCTGCGCCGACTGGAGCAAATAGACGCCATCGGAGACGGCGAGGACGATGAGCCCGCTGCCGAGCATGAGCCAGGTCCGGCCCGGTCGCCAGCCGGTGAACGCCGAAGCCGTGAATACGAGCGTCAGGAGCGCCAGGTCGGCGATTGGGTAGGCGAGGTTGGTCACGACTGCGGCGGTATCGCCGCTGGTACTGGTGTCGACGATTGGGCCGAGCGCGACCGCGGCCGCGAGGGCGGCGATCGCGGTGCCGACGACGAGGCCATCGAGCCAGCGGGCGACTGGGAAGGAGCCGATCCGATTGCGCAGGAGAACGATTAGGGCGGCATAGGCCAGCGGGTAGAAGATGAGGTAACCAGCGTCGGCGAGCGAAGGGATCGGTACGGTTTCGGCGCCAGCAAGCGCTGCCGAATAATAGATTTCGCCACCGGTCCACGCGGCCAGTCCGGCCCCCAGCAGCCCCCAGGCGAGCCGCTCGCGCTCAACCATCGCAGCCCGCAGCAAGCAGGACCCCGCGGCGCCCACGATGAGGGCGTCGTAGACCCAGATGTTGAAGGCTCGGTCGATGCCGGCCCCGCCGAGGCCGGTTACGGCGTGGAGGGCGAAAGCGAGAAGCATCGTCAGGAGGAACGCGCCGACGCATCGGACCAGCAAGCTCTGGAGGCGGGGCAGCGTATGCATGACCCTCCTGCATCGAATAGATCTCGGCGGAACTTGAATCTGGTGTCGCGTAGCGACGCCAGGCCGCCTCGGCACTCCTATGGCAAAGGGGATTGGCCCTGATTTTGTTCGGCTTGCGGCGTTGCACGCTCTGAGGGCATTTGCGCAGCTATCTATGAGACCGAACGAGACCATGGACTTGACGGTGGTGATCCCCGCCTATAACGAGGCGGATTCGATCGCTGATTCGATCCGCTCGCTGCAACAGCAGACTGTCGTCCCCCGCGAGATCATCGCCATCGATGACTGCTCTACGGACACGACTGCGGAGGTCGCTTCAGCGCTTGGCGTCCGGGTCCTTCGCCCCCCACAGAACACCGGTTCAAAGGCCGGCGCACAAAGCTTCGCTCTGGAGAGCGTCAGGACCGAGATGGTGATGGCCCTTGATGCCGATACGACGCTCGCCCCCGACGCAATCGAGCTGCTCATGCCCGCCTTCGCCGACTCGGATGTGACCGCTGCCTGCGGCTTCGTCCTTCCCCGCTATGTTCGGACCCTCTGGGAGCGCGGGCGCTACGTCGAGTACCTGCTGGCTTTCGGCTTCTTCAAGCGGGTCCAGGACCAATACGGCAGGCCGCTGATCTCCTCAGGCTGTTTCTCGATCTACCGGACCGAGGAGCTACGCGCCCTAGGTGGTTGGTCGACCAGGACCATGGCCGAGGACATGGATCTGACCTGGACGATGTATGAGGCCGGAAAGAAAGTCCGCTTCCTTCCCGCAGCGCTCTCCTATCCGATCGAGCCTCACAACTTCGGTTTCATGAGTACGCAACTGCGGCGCTGGTCGCACGGTTTCATCCAGAACGTTCGCCTGCATCGGCGTTCGCTGCTTAGGCTCGGCTACCTACGGTCCATCGTCGCCGTGGCCTTTTGGGATGCAGTCCTGGCTTCTCTTGCCTACCTGGTCCTTATTCCGATCCTGGCGATAGCAATTGATCCGCTGATCCTTCTCGCGTACTTGATCGACGCGCCCGTGGTGATGGTGCCTGTTCTCTGGCAGGCGGGCGAACGAGGGGAGGTTCGGCGCGCCCTGGCCTCGCTGCCGAGCTTCTTCGTTCTACGTATTGTCAACGGCGCCTTCATGCTCAGAGCGCTTTGGGACGAGCTCATCGCGGGGCGTTCCCTGCTCGTCTACGAGAAGGGCCACTGACGTGTCGGCGGGTCTGCCGGGGCTTGGGCTCGGCGGTCTGTTCTTCATCATCTCCGCGCTCCTGGCCCCCTTTCGCCAGCTATTGCAGACCTTTAGGGGCCGCAGCCGCGCCGGTGAGTGGGCGATGGTTGGTCGCCAGTTCGCGCAGGCCACGGTGATGGTCGCCGCGATCGACCTCTCCCTGCGCCTCGCCTACCTGGCGATCGCGGCGGCCGGGCTCGGGAACACCCCATCCGCAGTCTCAGGGACGGTTATCCCGCTAACGCTGATCGGCATTACCTCCGCTCTCCTCATCGGGGTCTTGGCCACGGCAAAGTCCGCGGACATTGTCATCCGGCTACGGGCCGCAGAGCTCCCACGGGTGCCCGACGTATTGCCACGGGCGACGCCGCTGCGCACCCTGGCGCTAAGCGGCGTCGTTGCGCTCGCATGGCTCGCGCTGCTCGTCGCCGGCGCTTCCGAGTTGAGCCCACTGGAGAGTCCCCGAAGGGAGGGGACGACGACTAAACAGCGGGCCGACGATGCGCAAGCTCCCAAGTCGAATTTGGCTCGCTCGGAAGGCCGGCCCCAAACCGACGCAATCTCCGGTCCGGCCTCCGCCTCACCCAGGCCGTCCGATGCTGGTCAGCCAGTGGCTGAACCGGACCGGGAAATAAACGGCTCCGAGGCCGGAATCGCCCTGCAACCGGCTGTCTCGACCCCGGCGCCACCGAGCGCCCCGCCGACCCACCAAGAGCAGACTGCTCCCGCTGCGCCACCGGTCGGCGCGCCCTCTCCACCGCCAGTCAGTCCAGGAAGCGAACCGCCGTCAGTTGCCAACCCGCCCCACGCGACCGGTCCACCAGCGTCCGCCGGGCCGCCAGAGGGCTTACCTGCCCCCGAACACGCCGGGCCGTCAGAACGCTCTACGCCCCCTCACGAGCCATCGTCCTAGTTCGGAAATCGCGACGGTCCGGGGCGACTTCGGGTGTGGAGTCGCTGGCAGTGCTGAACACGGATGCGCTTGAGGTCCACCAGCTGAATGGGCAAGGCCGCGATCCCCTATGCGGCCCGCTCGCCGGTCGTCTGAATTTCGGCTCCCAGCAGGCTCTCGAGGGCCGCCGCGGCGGCCTCCGCGCCGCCGGCCCGTTCGAATGCTTCTCCGACGCGTTCGGCGCCGCCCCGGCACTCCATCGCTTGCTCGACCGCGCCCCGCAGTCGGTCGGGGCGAAGTCGTCTCGCGGCCAGCAGCGTGCCGCCACCGCAATGCTCGACCCGGCGTGCCACCTCGAGCTGATCGCGCATGAAGGGGACGGCGCAGACCGGCACGCCCGCCGCCAGGGCCTTTTGCGTCGTGCCCATGCCGCCGTGGGAGATCACGGCGGCGGCGCGGCGCAGGATCGGCCCATGCGGGAGGTAGCGCTCTACCCTGGCGTTCGCCGGGACGTCGAAGTCGTCCGGGTCGTGGGCGGCGGTGGTGGCGACGATCGCGTAGGGCCGACCGGCGAAGGCCTCGAGCGCGGTTTGAATCAGCTTCGCGTCGTCCTGGAACTCGGTCGAGGCGGTGACGAGGACGATCGGGCGCTCCTCGGCGGCTAGCCAGTCCGGCTCGGTGGCCGGGGGCTCCCACAGGGCGGGGCCGACGAG
This sequence comes from Solirubrobacterales bacterium, assembly GCA_035605775.1. GTDB lineage: Bacteria > Actinomycetota > Thermoleophilia > Solirubrobacterales > 70-9 > VRUE01. The sequence goes on from DATNGU010000424.1 coordinate 6,388, forward strand.
CTGCACATCCCGGGGCCACTCGCGTGGGTATTCGAATGGCTCGGCCGAGAACGCGATCAACAGGGGGGCTACGAGGGCGAAGTCGTAGGCGCTGTCCAAGGGCCGCAACCCGAGAGCCACCCGGCGGGAATTATGGCTGCGCACCATCGGGCGGAAGGCGGGCCTCTTGAACGCCTCCAATCCGGCGTCGCGAAGGCGCGCAAGCGGGCTCGTCGACGGCGCGAAACCCGGGCCGAAGCTGGGGACGCCAGAGGCCGGGAGTGGATATGGGTAAGGCATGTAGTGGGCCCACGGCAGTCCGGAAGCCTCCGCCACCGCGGCCGCACCCGGGGCGTTGACGTCGATCCAGATCAGGTCCGGACGCTCAGCGTCGATCGCGGCCTGCAGGTCGGGGATCTCATAACCCGCCCGCCGAACGAAGGTCCTGCCGGCCGACATCAGGGCACCGATCGAGGTGCGCGCCTTCCAGTCCTCCAGCCGCTCTGTCTCGATGCGCGGGTCGATCGGCGCCGCGGAGAGGCCGAGCCGCCCGATCGCCTCCACGCTCCCGCTCGCGGTACGGACCACGACCTCGTGGCCGCGGTCACGCAGGACCAGCGCGGTGGCGACCGGCGGATAAGCGTGGCCCGACCCGGGGGCGGTGTAGACCAGCACGCGTGCCATCAGCCGGCTCCGGTCAGCGCATCGACCGTTTGTACGATCGCGGCTTCGGTCCGGCGGCGAGACAGCTTCATGTCGAGGCGCATCAGCTTCCAGGCGAGGAGGTCGGTGGCGACGATCAGCTGGACCACGAGCTGCTCTTTTCGGCCGCCCCGGAACGATTTTAGGCTCGGCTCAAAGACTCGCTCGACCCACTCCCGGTGAAATTTTCGCCCCTCATCGATCATCGCGCGGACGGCAGGGAACCGATCCTCCTCACCGAGGAGGTGAAGGATGCGGCCGCCCTCGCTGTCGTAGTGATCGAGCAGATTCCGGATTGCGCCCACGTGATCGC
>DATNGU010000425.1:0-2344 GCA_035605775.1 Solirubrobacterales bacterium
GAGGAGGTGGTTGGTGAGATCGAGGATGAGACCGACCCGCGCGCCGCGGCGCTGCGCCAGCTCGCCGACGGCGAGTGGTTCGTGCGCGGCCACGTCTCGCTTGGCGATTTGGCCGACGTCGGGATCGAGTTGCCGGTTGACAGCGATGCCTACAACTCGATTGGCGGTTACGTTTTCGGCGAGCTGGGACGCTTGCCGAAGCGGGGCGACACGATCACCGCAAACGGCTACACGATCAGGGTCGAGTCCGTGCGCGAGAACCGGGTCGAGGCGGTCAGAATTCGTGGTTCCGTCCGGCCCGCAGCTTAGTTTTCCCGAGCAACCCGCGTTTCGCCTAACCCTGGAGGTATCGCATGTGGGTTGTGCGCTTGAGCGACAAGCAGCTGGAGGTTCTGAGGGCATTGCTGCGCTCAGAGGAGCATCTTGGTCCGGCGCTCAAAGGTGCGGTCGAGGCTCTCGACCTGGCCCGTTGGGATGACCTACCCGAGGCCGAGCTCCCCTGGGACGAAATCGAAGCGACGGCCCGCCGTCAGCGCTGCTCCCCAGCCGACGTGATCTGGGATCGCGCCGGAAAAAGATAGCGCCGGTCTAGTCGTAGCTATAGAAACCGGCGCCGGACTTGCGGCCCAGTTTGCCTTCGCCCGCCATCTGAACCATCAGGCCGGGGGGCTTGTGGGCCGGGTCGTTCGAGTCGGCGTAGAGGGCGTCGCCGATTGCCTCGGAGACGTCGAGGCCGACGAAGTCGAGCAGGGCGAGCGGGCCCATCGGGTGGCCGGCACCGAGCTTCATGCAAGCGTCGACCTCACCGGCCTCCATGCCGGTGCGCTCGATTAGCCGCACAGCGTCGAAGAGGTAAGGGAAGAGAAGGCGGTTGACGACGAAGCCGGCCTGATCGGGGACCTCGACCGCGGTCTTGCCCATCGCCGCGCACCAGGCGAGCGCGCGCTCGCGGGTCTCGTCGGCGATGTCCGGGAAGCAGACCTCGACCAGCTTCATCCGCGGCACCGGGTTGAAGACGTGCAGGCCGAAGAGGCGACCGGTGATGTCGGCGGCGGTGGCGATCTCGGCGATGCTCAAGGAGGACGTCGTAGTGGCGAGATCTGCGCCCGGGCATGCTTCGGCGACGCCGTTCAGCACCTCGCCCTTCGGGCCGACCTCCTCGATTACCGCCTCGACCACGATGTCGCACTCGACCAGGTCCTTGGGATTGGTGGTGACCCGCAGCCGCGACGCCTCAGCGCCATCGATCTTGGCGCACGCGGCGACCACTTTCTCCTCCGCCCGCCAGGCGGACGCCTCGCTGCGGGCAAGCAAAATCGTATCCCCGGTCATAGTGGAGACAGCTGCTAGGCCGGTGGCAATAGCTCCGCTGCCAGCTACCCCCGGATTTTCATATCCCTTGCTCCCGCTCATCTGCGGAGGGGTTCCTATCACGTTGCGCGCGCTAAAGTTGATTGACCGGTCAATCAGCGAACGGAGGCTTCGATGTCAGGCAACGGAAACGGCAAGTTCGGCGGCCGCGAGGTCGTCATCGTCGAGGCGGTCCGCACGCCGATCGGGCGCGGCCACGCAGAGAAGGGCTACTACAAGGATGTCCACCCGTCCAACCTTCTCGCCAAGGTCTACGGCGAGCTATTCGAGCGCTCCGGGCTCGACCCGGCCGAGACCGGCGACGTGGTCACCGGCTGCGCGCAGCAGTTCGGCGAGCAAGGGGTCAACATCGGCCGCAATGCATGGCTCGAGGCCGGCCTGCCGATCGAGACGCCCGCGACCACGATCGACCGCCAGTGCGGCTCTGCCCAGCAGGCGGTCAACTTCGCCGCGGCGCTGATCGCCTCCGGCGTGCACGACGTGGCGATCGGCGGCGGCGTCGAGCACATGGGCCACATCCCGATGGGGGTCGGCTTCAAGTGGGTGGACGACGTCGGCTCGCCGTGGCCGCAGGCGCTGCTCGAGCGCTACAACCTCGTGCCCCAGGGCATCTCGGCCGAGATGATCGCCGACCAGTGGGAGATCCCCCGCTCTGAGCTCGACGAGATCGGTCTGCGCTCGCATCAGAACGCGGCGCGCGCCACCGAGGAGGGCCGCTTCGAGCGCGAGATCGTGCCGTTCGCGGTGAACGGCGACACCTACGTCACGGACCAGGGCATCCGCCCAGACACGAGCCTGGAGAAGCTCTCCGAGCTGAAGCCGGCCTTCAAGGAGGACGGCAAGATCACGGCCGGCAACTCCTCGCAGATCTCCGACGGCGCCGCGGCCGTGCTGATCACCACCTCGGAGGTCGCGGCCCGGCACGGCTGGCGGCGGCTGGCGCGGCTGCACGCCTTCGCCACCGCCGGCGTCG
>DATNGU010000426.1:0-3671 GCA_035605775.1 Solirubrobacterales bacterium
GGCACGCCGGAGATCAACGTCGGCGCCTTCCCCTACATGATCATGGCGATCATCTACCGCAACGTCCCGCGCAAGAAGGTCAACGAGATGATGCTGCTGGGCGAGCGGCTGAGCGCCGAGCAGGCGGTCGAGTACGGCCTCGCCAACAAAGTCGTGCCGGCGGTGGAGTTCGACGCTGCGGTTGCCGAGTGGGCCGGCAAGCTTGCCTCGAAGAGCCCGGCGCTGATGCGTCTGGGTCACGACGCGATGTACCGCCAGCAGGACATGGCGGTAGACGACGCGCTCGACTATCTGCGCTCGCAGCTCTCGCTCACCTTCAGCACCGAGGACATCGTCGAGGGCGTCACGGCGTTCTTCGAGAAACGCGAGCCCCAATGGAAGGGACGGTAGGCGTGGCAAGCACCGAAGAGCGTCCGGCGGACAGCGGCCAGGAGCCGGAGAAGAATCTGCTTCCCGGTACTGCCCCGCTCGAGGATCTGACCGAGCAGCTGCACGAGCGCCGCGAGAAGGCGAAGCTGGGCGGCGGCGAGGAGAAGATCGCCAAGCAGCACGAGCGCGGCAAGCTGACCGCGCGCGAGCGCCTCGATCTGCTGGTCGATGAGGGGACCTTCGTCGAGATGGGGATCCACGGCCGGCCTCATTTCGCCCAGCGGGCGATGGACGGCAAAGTGGCGCCCGCCGACGGCGTGGTCACCGGCTGGGGCGACGTCGACGGCCGCCCCTGCTGCATCGCCGCCTACGACTTCACCGTGATGGCCGGCTCGATGGGGATGACCGGCGAGCTCAAGGTCACCCGCCTGCGCGAGATGGCACTCTCCAAGCGGATGCCGTTCGTCTGGCTGCTCGACTCGGCTGGCGCCCGCATCCAGGAGGCCGCCGGCTCGCTCTTCGCCGGCTCCGGCCACCTCTTCCGCGAGGAGGTCGAAATGTCGGGCGTGATCCCGATGGTCGCGGCGATGATGGGCCCCTGCGCCGCCGGCACCGCCTACATCCCGGCGCTCTCGGACTTCGTGCCGATGGTCTCCGGCCAGGGCGCGATGGCCCTCGCCGGGCCGCACCTGACCAAAGCCGTCACCGGCGAGGACATCACGATGGAGGAGCTGGGCGGCGCAAAGGTCCACTGCCGCAAATCGGGGGTGGGGGACCTCGAGGTGAAGGACGACGAGGAATGCATCGCCAAGGTAAAGCAATACCTCTCCTACTTCCCGCAGAACTGCGAGCAGAAGCCTCCGATCGTGCCGACGAGCGACCCCGACGACCGCATGTCGGAGAAGCTGCTGGAGATCGTCCCCGAGTCCTCGCGCCAGCCCTACGACATGTATGCCGTGATCGGCGAGATCGTCGACGACGGCGAGTGGTTCGACATCAAGCCGAAGTTCGCTAAGACTCTGATCACCTGCTTCGCCCGCTTCGGCGGCCAGCCGGTGGGGATCGTCGCCAACCAGCCCAAGCAGCTGGCCGGCATCCTCGACAACGACTCCGCCGACAAGGCCGCCCGCTTCATCAACCTCTGCGACGCCTTCAACGTGCCGCTCGTCTTCCTCCAGGACGTGCCTGGCTTCATGGTCGGGGCGAAAGTCGAGCACGCCGGGATCATTCGCCACGGCGCGAAGATGCTCTACGCGGTCAGCCGCGCCACGGTGCCGAAGGTGACGGTGATCGTGCGCAAGGCCTACGGCGCCGGCTACTACGTGATGTGCGGCAAGGCGTACGAGCCGGACCTGATCGTTGCCTGGCCCGGCGCCGAGATCTCGGTGATGGGGGCGGAGGGAGCGGTCAACATCATCGGCCGCTCGGCGATCGAGGCCTCCGAGGACCCGGACGCCACCCGCGAGGCGATGCTAAACGCGGTCCGCGAGCAGATCGACCCCTACATCGCCGCCGGCAACGCGGTCATCGACGACATCATCGACCCGCGTGAGACGCGGCCGACGATCGTCAACGCTCTGCGCATGGCGAAAAACAAACACGTGACCAAGCCGAAGAAACGCCACGGGGTGATGCCGGTATGAGCTCGTTTGGCGATCCAGTGGTCATCAGCTGCTCGATCTCCGGCGTGATCGCCAACCGCGATCAGTGCCCGGCGATCCCCTACACGCCGGAGGAGTACGCGGCGGAGGCGCGCCGCGCGGTCGACGAGGGCGCTTCGCAGATCCACATCCACGCCCGCAAGCCCGACGGCACGCCCTCCTATGAGGTCGAGGACTTCAAGGCGATCACCGAGGCGATCCTGGCCGAGGTCGGCGACGTGATCGTCAATTACTCGACCGGCGCGATCGGCATCCCGATCGAGAAGCGGATCGAGTACCTGCGCGAGTGCAGGCCCGACGTCGCCGCGCTCAACATGAGCTCGATGAACTATGCCAAGTACTCCTCACGGCGTAAGGACTTCGTCTTCAAGGCGGTCTTCGAGAACAGCTTCGACACGATCATCGAGTTCCTCACCGCGATGCGCGATCTCGGGATCAAGCCCGAGCACGAGTGCTTCGACGCCGGCCACGTCGCCAATCTCGACCCGCTGATCGACATGGGCCTGCTGGAGCGAACGCCGCTGCAGATCTCTCTCGTCATGGGCGTCAACGGCGGCATCCGCCCGACCCCGCGCAACGTCGGCTTCATGGCCGACCAGATTCCCGGCGGCGCCGATGGCGAGAACCAGTGGCAGGTGATCGGCATCTCGCGCGACCAGTGGAAGCTGCTCGGCGCCTCGCTGGTGCTGGGCGGCAACGTCCGCGCCGGGGTCGAGGACAACCTCTACCTGCCGAACGGCGAGATGGCGAAGTCGAACGGCGAGCTGATTGCCAAGGCGCGGCAGATGGCCGAGGACGTCGGTCGCCGCGCGGCGACGGTCGCCGAGGCTCGCGAGCTGCTGGGAGTGCCGAGGCGTGAGCGGTCTACTGCATAGCGGTCAGTGTGGGGAGGAGCCCGCCATAGGCGGGCACGACTATCCGGAGCGAGGCCCGCAGGGCCCGCGACTCAATTCGCCCAGGGGGTGACCGCATGCCCGCTCTGCCCCTCGATGACGTCAAGATCCTCGACCTGACCCGGCTCCTGCCGGGCGGCTTCTGCTCGCTGCTGCTGGCCGACCTCGGCGCCGAGGTGTTGAAGGTCGAGGACACCGGCATGGGCGACTACATTCGCTGGGCGCCGCCCTACTACGGCTCCGACGAGCAACAGGGGTTGGGTACCCGCTCCTCGCTCTACCTGGCGCTCAACCGCGGCAAGCGCTCGATCCGCCTCGACCTCAAGAGCGAGGCAGGGCGCGAGGCGCTGTTGCGGCTGGTCGAGTCCTACGACGTCGTCCTCGACGGCTTCCGCCCGGGCGTCCTCGACCGGCTCGGCGTCGGCTACGAGCGGATGCACGAGGCCAACCCGGCGATCGTCTTCTGCGCGATCACCGGCTACGGCCAGGACGGCCCCTACCGCGACCGCTCGGGCCACGACATGAACTACCTCGGCCTGGTCGGGCTGCTCGGCCTCACCGGTGACAAGGACGGCCCGCCGATCCAGGCCGCCGGCCAGATCGCCGACATCGGCGGCGGGGCGCTCACGGCAGCCTTCGGCATCCTCGCCGCCCTGCGCGAGCGCGACCGCTCCGGCGAGGGCCAGCTCGTCGACGTCTCGATGACGCGCGGCGCGCAGAGCTGGCTCGCGATGGTCGCCGCACGCCA
>DATNGU010000427.1:0-4426 GCA_035605775.1 Solirubrobacterales bacterium
CGACTACTCCGACGAGATCGCCCGTGAGATCGACGATGAGATCCGCCGTATCGTCGAGGCCGCGCATCAGACCGCCAAGGACCTGCTCAACGACAAGCGCACCGAGCTCGAGCGGATCTCGGGGATCCTGCTGAGCCGGGAGACGATCGACGCCGAGCAGTTCGTGGCGCTGCTCGACGGCAAGCCGGAGGACGAGATCTTCGCCGACGAGGAGGAGCCCTCGCAGCCAGTTGAGTCGGCGCCAGAGCCGGAACGCGCGCAGCGCGAGGGCGCACGCCCCAACCCTCGTCCGCGTCCTGGATTCGCCGGCGGCGACGCAAGCTAGGTACCCGCATGCGGTTGATGGGGGTGGTCAATGTCACCCCGGACTCGTTCTCCGACGGCGGCCGTTATCTTGATCCCGAGGCGGCGATCTCCCACGGCGAAGAGTTGTTCCGCGACGGCGCCGAGATCCTCGACGTGGGGGGAGAGTCGACCCGGCCCGGGGCAGTCGAGGTGAGCGAGGAGGAGGAGTTGAGCCGAGTCGAGCCGGTGGTCGCCGGTCTGGCTAAGACCGCGACCGTTTCGATCGATACCTCGAAGGCAACGGTTGCCGAGGCAGCGCTCGATGCGGGCGCCTCGATCGTCAACGACGTGACCGCTCTGCGCCGCGATCCCGAGGTAGCTTCGCTCTGCGCAGAGCGCGATGCAGGTCTGGTGCTGATGCACATGCAGGGTGATCCGCGCACGATGCAGGAGGGCCCCAGCTACGACGATATCGTCGACGACGTCAAGGCCTTCCTCGCCGAGCGGCTCGAGGCAGCGATTGCCGCGGGGGTGGCAGAGGAGCGGATCTGGCTCGACCCCGGAATCGGCTTCGGCAAGAACCTCAGCCACAACCTCGAGCTACTGCGCCGGCTCGGGGAGCTGCGCGACCTGGGGCGCCCGTTGGTGGTCGGCACGTCCCGCAAGAGCTTCATCGGCAAGATCGATGGCTCTGAAGTGGGGGATCGCCTCGGTGGCACGATCGCCTCCTCGGTCCTTGCCGCAGCCGTGGGGGCAGACGTCCTTCGCGTCCACGACGTCGCCGAGGCCGCCCAGGCGATGAAGGTCGCAACCGTGATTCTCGCCTAGCGCTTCAGCTCGATCCAGGTTGCGCGAGCGCGGGCAAGTAGCTCGCCCTCCTCAGAGAAGACGGCTGAGCCGGCAGCCACCTTGCGTCCGTCCCGACCAATCGGCCATCCGATCGCGATACAGGTCATTCCCGGCGCGATCCGGCCGGTGATTTGAGCGGCCAGGCGACCGAGTACGCACACGCCCAAATCCGGCAGAAGCATGCCGGCAATACCGCCGGGGCAGTCGAGTACCGCCCAGACGATCTCAGGGTTGACCTCGGCGTCCCTGCTCGGAACGGAGTCATCGACCTGCCACGGCGATGCCACGAGCCCGGCGTGCGTCGGCCCACAGGTGACCCCGAGGCCATCCCCCCGCAGCCGCTTTGGGCCGCAGACGAAGCAATGGGGGAACGGATGCTCCTGCTGCATGGGAGATGCATCGCGGGCGGAGGCTGCCTCCTCGACATCAACCGGGCTCGGTATCTCAAGCTCGAGCTCATCGATCGCGTGGGCCTCGGCGATGACCGCATCCCCGTCGCGCATAAACGCCGTCTCGCCATCGCTCGTTTCCATCTCCAGCGGCCGGTCGAGCGGTGGCGGCAGGCGCAGCGTCACCTCTGCCGCGCGTGGCTCAATCAAGCGGGCGAGAACTCCACAGGCATAGCCACCGTTGGCGCTGTCGGGTGGCCCCCGGAAGCGACTCTCGATGACCACCTGGTCTGTCATCGGGCCCACGATCTCATAAGGTGCGCGGGCCGTCCATCGGCTAGGTTCACTCTGATGGACGAGCCCAACGGCAACGGGATCGAGTCGCGGGTCGAGGTCGACCTGCGCAGCATCTCGATCTACACCCATCACGGTGTCAGCGACGCCGAGCAGGAGATCGGCCAACGGCTTGAGTTTGACGTCTCCTTTGACGTGCCCGACTGCGATGCCGTTCTCACCGACCGGATCGAGGACACCGTCGACTACAGCGAGGTCTGCGACATCGTCGTTCTCGCCGCCACCGAGCGCAGCTACCGGACGCTGGAGCGGCTGGCCCAGGTCGTCGGCCAGCGGCTGATTGAGCGCTTCGGCTGTGAGTCCGTGCGGGTGCGTGCCTCGAAGCCCGAGCCGCCATTGCCGCTGGCGATCCAAGAGGTCGGGGTCGAGGTGACCCAAGAGCACAGCGAAGAGGTGGACGAGGAGAACGGCGAGGAGTCCTAGTGCGCACCGGCTACCTGGGGCTTGGGTCGAACGTCGGTGACCGCGCCGCCCACCTGCGCGCCGCGATCGAGATGTTGGGCGAACGCGGGGTGGAGGTCGAGGCTGTGTCCTCGGCCTACGAGACCGATCCTGTCGGCGAGGTGCTCGACCAGCCCGACTTCCTCAGCGCCGCGATCCGCATCCGCACCGAGCTGGAGCCGGAACCGCTGCTCGACGTCTGCAAGGCGATCGAGGCCGAGCGCGGCCGCGCCCTCGACGCCCCCCGCCACAGCCCGCGCCCACTCGACGTCGACCTGCTCCTGCTCGGCGACTTGAAGCTCACCACCGAGCGCCTGACCCTTCCACACCCCGAGGTAACCAGCCGCCGCTTCGTCCTCGCCCCCCTGCTGGAGCTCGACCCAGACCTGAAGCTCCCCGACAACACACGCTTGGCCGACGCTCTGGCCAACCTCAGTCCCGGCCAGCGGGTGGAGCGCGTTGACGCCCTAAGCGGCGGCCGGCTCTGAGCGCAGCGGCTGCAGCCAGGCGGGCGGAAAGATCGGCGGGACGTCGCCGGGAAGCTCGGGCTGGACGCGAACGGCGAGGCGGCCGGCCGGCCGCGCCTCGATCAGCGGGCGCAGATCCTGCATCGTCATCGCCAGGCGGATGCTCGGCGCGATCTGGAAGTCCGCGGCGTTCAGCTGCTCGCCGTCGAGCGTGCCGGCCGCGATCAGCTCGTCGACCCGGTCCAGCAACCCGCCCAGGGCAGCGAGGTCGGCGCGGACGTTCTCGTCGCTGGCCTCGTTGAAGTGGGCGGAGAGGGCGACGATCGGAGCTGCGGTTTTTATCGCCAGCCCGATCGGGATCCCGAGCTTCGCCCCCTCCGAGAAGCTGCGCAGGGGCGCCTTGTCCTTCTTCAGCGACCACCAGATCAGCTGTCGAACGGGGTGCTGAAGCTCCTCATCACCGAAGCGCTCTGCCTCCTCGACCGCGGTGAGCTTCTCGGGGTCGGTTGGGAACAGCGTCGGCTCGGGCCGCAGTCGCTCCAGCTCGCGGGCGATCTCGCGTGAGCCCTGCACCTTCTTGCCGTCGATCTTGATCGCCGGCACCGTGTTCCTGGGAAAGCCGAGGCCGCGAACGACGAGCTTGGAGATCACCGGGAAGAGGTCGGTGCGCTTGAACGCGATGCCCTTGTGCTTGAGCATCAGTTGCGCTGCCACACCAGGATGCGATCCCGGGATCGTGTAGAGCCGAACGTTCACTTGGCGGCGATCCTAACCGGTGTCGGCCATAATCGCCGCCGTGCTGCTCGCAGTCGATGTCGGTAATACCCAGACCCATCTCGGCGCCTTCGACGGCGAGCGCCTGGTCGAGCACTGGCGCTTTCAGACCCGCGCGGGGGCGACCGGCGATGAGCTTGCGGAGCGGATCGCCGGCATGCTCGCCCTCAGCGGGGTGGGCTTCGGCGACCTTGCGGCGGTCTGCGTCTCATCGGTGGTGCCGCCGCTCGGCACCCAGTACGAACAGCTGACCGAGCGCTACACGAGCGCCACCTGCCTGGCGATTGGACCAGGGGTGAAGACCGGAATGCCAATTCGAATCGACAACCCGCTCGAGGTGGGCGCCGACCGCCTGGTCAACTCGGTTGCTGCCTACGAGCGCTTCAAGAGCGCCTGCGTCGTCGTCGACTTTGGCACCGGAATCAACTTCGACGCCGTCTCGGAGGCCGGCGAATACCTCGGCGGTGCAATCGCACCTGGGCTGGAGATCTCACTTACCGCTCTGGTCGAACGCGCCGCTCGGATCGGGCGGATCGACCTCGAGGAGCCCGAGACGGCGATCGGCCGCTCCAGCCGTGCCGCGATCCAATCGGGCGTCGTCTTCGGCTTCGCCGGGTTGATCGACGGCGTCGTCCGCCGCATCGAGGAGGAAATGGGTGAGGTCAGCCTGCTGGCCACCGGCGGGCTCGCGGCGGCGATCGTCCCTTTCACCGAGACGATCGACGAGGTCGACGAGATGCTTACCCTGAAGGGTCTGCGTCTCATCTATGAACGCAACGCCTAAAGCTCAGCCGGCGCTCACCGATCCCTTCGAGATCGGCGGCGTCCCGATCGCCAACCGCGTCCTGCTCGCCCCCCTGGCCGGGA
>DATNGU010000428.1:0-2875 GCA_035605775.1 Solirubrobacterales bacterium
CCGACCGCGGCGAGCAGCAGGAGGATCGAGGAGACCTCGAAGGGCAGCAAGAACTTTTCAAGCAGCAAATGGCCGATCGCGGCCGGGTTGCCGAAGCCCGTGCCGACGTCGGGGCCGTGAGTGTCGAGGGCGAGCAGCGAGGAGGCGAGTACGGCGATCGCCAGCTCTATGAAGAGGGCGATGCCGAGCAACGGTGCGAGGAAGCGCTGGCCGGGGATCGGCTCCCACGCCGACTCCTCGCCGCCGCCGACGTAGGCGACGACGAAGACGTAGAGGACCATCACCGCGCCGGCGTAGACGACCACCTGCGCGGCAGCGACGAAGGCCGAGCTGAGCAGGAGGAAGAGGACGGCGAGCGAGAAGAGGTGGACGATCAACGCCAGCACGCTGTAGAAGGGATTGCGCAGGGCGACGACCCCGACCGCGCCGCCGAGGGCGCCGAGAGCGGCGCCGAAGAAGAGGACCTCTTCCACTACTCGCCCTCCGCTTTCAGCGGCGTCCGCTCGAGCGGCTCGGCGAGCAGCATCTCCTTGGTGAAGATCAGGTTCTCGCGGTCGTAGTCGGCCATCTCGTAGTCGTGGCCCATCGTGATCGCGTCGAAGGGGCAGGCGATCTCGCAGTAGCCGCAGAAGATGCAGCGCGAGAGGTTGATCTCGTAGACGGCGGCGTAGCGCTCGCCGGCCGATACTCGCTCGCCCGGGATGTTCTCGGCGGCGACGACGCGGATGCAGTCGGCCGGGCAGGCGGCGGCGCAGAGCGAGCAGCCGACGCACTTCTCGAGCTGGGTGTCCTCGAACTTGTGCAGTTTGTGGCGGCCGCGGAAGCGCGGATAGACGGGCGTCTTCTCCTCCGGGTACTCGATCGTCAACGGGCCCTCGATCAGCCGCGCCATCGTCGTCTTCAGCCCGCGCAGCGTCTCGCCGAAGGCGCGGTAGGCGCCACCGACCCCGCCCGGCTCGGGCCCACGCTGTACCTCGACCACGTCCTGGTCCGTCAGGTAGGGGAACTCGCCCGACATACCGCGTTCACCCCCTCTCAGTCGCGAAGAATCAGATCGTGACGCTCCTTCGTTCGGGTTCACAGCACCACCACCAGGACCGCGGTGACGAGGACGTTCAGCGTCGCCAGCGGTAGCAGCACCTTCCAGCCGAGGCTCATCAGCTGGTCGTAGCGCAGGCGTGGCAGCGTCGCCCGCACCCAGATGAAGACCAGCACCAATCCGAGCATCTTGGCCAGCATCCAGATCGGGTCGAGGAAGCCCGGGCCCGGCCCCATCCAGCCGCCGAGGAACATCGCTGCGGCGATCCCGGAGACGACGAGGATCTCCATGTATTCGACCAGGAGGAAGCTGCCGAAGCGCATCCCGCCGTACTCCGTCATAAAGCCCTGGACCAGTTCGGCGTCGGCCTCGGGCATGTCGAACGGGGTGCGGTTGGTCTCGGCGAAGCCGGCCAGCATGAAGATCAGGAAGCCGACGAACTGCGGCACGATGAACCACATCTCGCCCTGGGCGTGGACGACGTCGACCAGCGAGAGCGAGCCGCCCATGATGATCGCGCCGAGCAGCGCCAGGCCCATCGCGACCTCGTAAGAGATCAGCTGAGCGGCACCGCGCATCGCCCCGAGCAGGCTGTATTTGGAGCCCGACGACCAGCCGCCCAGCAGCACCCCGTAGAAGGCGATCGAGCCGACCGCGAAGAAGTAGAGGATGCCGATCGGGACGTCGATCCCGTAGAGGCCGACACCGTCCTGGACGTCGCCCCAGGGGATGATCGCGAGGGCGAGGACGCCGGAGAGGACCGGCAGCAACGGCCCCAGCACGAACAGGGTCGGGATCGCGTTGGCTGGGCGGAAGGCCTCCTTGCCGAGCAGCTTGCCGACGTCGGCAATCGGCTGCAGGAGCCCGAACGGGCCGACCCGGTTGGGGCCGTAGCGGTGCTGGAAGCGGCCGATCAGCTTGCGCTCCAGGACCGTCATTAGCGGCAGGATTGCGAAGATCACTCCGAAGATCACCAACGACTTGACGATCATCACCCAGGTCGCTTCGACCAGCTGCGTATCGGCAAGGGGCAGCATCAGCCGGCAGTCTTCTCGATAGTCACGCTGACCGGCGAGCCGTTGAGCAGGCCGTTGGCGTTGCCCTCGGCGGTGCCCTCGATCAGGAAGCAAACGCCCTCCCGGATCCGCTCCCTCACCGCTACCTGCGCACGCACGCTCGTCCCGTTCTGCGAGACGCTTACCTCGTCGCCGCCCTTCAACCCGAGTCGCTCCGCATCCGACAGCGACAGCTCCACCCGCTGCTGTGGCTGCAAGAACTTCAAGGGTGGGTTCAACTCCGTGATCGGACCAGCCCAGATATCGCGGTAGGTCCCAAGGGTGAGGGCGCCGGGCACAGGGTCTCCAGGCCGGCTTTCGCCGGGAGTTCCTGGAGACCCTGTGCCCGGCGCCCTCTCAGGTTCGGTCGTCCTTTTGACACCCCGCGAGAGACTCGATGCGGCCTGGCGATCCTGCCAGCGGATTCCGCGGCCCGCAATCTCGGAATCGTCGATGCCCTCATAGAAGGGGACGGAATCGGTGAGAGCGGCAAGGGCTGAGGGTTGAGACGTGATGCCCGTGTCGTGGCCCAGCGCCAGGGACAGCTCGGCGAGGACGCCCCAATTCGGGCGAATGTCGCCGGGACGGGAGGCGCTTGGGCGGACTCGCTGCAGGCGGCCGTCGGGGTGGGTGACGGTGCCGTCTTTCTCGGCGTGAGTCTCGAGCGGAAAGACGACGTCGGCCATCGTGGTCGTCGCGTTCTCGAAGGTCGAGAAGACGATCAGGTGATCGGCGGAGGCGAGGGCTCGTTGCCAGGCGGCGGTGTCCGGGAAGTCACGGA
>DATNGU010000429.1:0-3607 GCA_035605775.1 Solirubrobacterales bacterium
GAGGTACTCGCTCTTGGCCGGAGGTAAGCGTGTTCGTCCCGTCCTGGCCCTTGCCACGGCCCGTGCTCTCGGTGCCGATCCAGAGCGCTATTTACGGGTGGCGGCGGCGATCGAGCTGATCCATACCTACTCGCTGATTCACGACGACCTGCCGGCGATGGACGACGACGAGCTGCGCCGCGGCCTGCCCACCTCGCACGTCAAGTTCGGCGAGGACGTGGCGATCCTCGCCGGCGACGGGCTTTTCGCCGAGGCGATCCACCTCTTCTGCGAGCAGCCCAGCGAGCCGGCTCGCGTGCTCGCCGCCCTGGCCGAGCTGGCGGGCGCTACCGGCGTCGACGGAATGGTGGGCGGCCAGTACGTCGACGTTGTCGGTGAGGCTCGCGAGGCCGGGGAGCTGCGCGATCTGCACTCGCTGAAGACGGGCAGGTTGATCGCCGCCTGCGTCGGCGTCGTACTTACCCTCGAAGGAGTGGCCGAACCTGAGACAATCCCCTATCGCCGGTTCGCTGGCGAGCTTGGCGTCCTCTTTCAGATCGTCGACGACATCCTTGACGTGACTGGAAGCGACGAGCAGCTCGGCAAGCCTCATGGAAGCGACGAGCGACACGGAAAACTCACGTACGTCAGCCTCTTCGGCCTGGAGCGGGCGCGCGAGCTGGCGGCCGAATCGCACGCCAAGGCGACCGCGGCACTTGCCGAGGCGGGCGGCGACACGGGCGACCTGAGCGGGATTGCCGACTACATCTTCACCAGGAACGAATGAGCGACAGCCAGCAGAAACCAGAGAACGGGGCGGGGGAGGGCCGGCCTCTGCTCGAGGGGATCGACTCACCCGCTGACCTGCACGAGCTTGACGACGAGCAGCTGCAGCAGGTTGCGCAGGAGATGCGCACCTACATCATCGACACGATCGGCGAGATCGGCGGCCACTTCGGCGCCAACCTCGGCACCTGCGAGCTCGCCGTCGCCCTGCACAGCCTGCTCGACTCGCCCCGCGACAAGGTGCTCTGGGACGTCGGGCACCAGGCCTACCCGCACAAGATCATCACCGGCCGCCGCGAAGCGCTGCCAACAATCCGCCAGTACAACGGCCTTGCCCCGTTCTGCTCGATCCCCGAGTCCGAGCACGACATCATGGGCGCCGGCCACGCCTCGACCTCGATCGGCTACGCGGTCGGGCTGAAGGAGGCGATGCGCAAGGGGATCGGTGAGGACGGCCGCGTCGCAGCGGTGATCGGCGACGGGGCTTTGACTGGCGGCGTTGCTTACGAGGCGCTGCACGCCGCCGGTGGACTGCAGACGCCGATTGTGATCGTCCTCAACGACAACGGCATGTCGATCTCTCCCAACGTCGGTGCCCTCTCCCGCTACTTCAACCGGGTGCGCCTCAACCCGCGCCTCTACCACGCTCGCGAGGGGGTTGAGAACCAGCTGACCAAGCTACCGCTGGGGTTCGGCAAGCGAATCGAACGGCTGGGGCCGGAGATCAAGTCGGCGATCAAGGCCTACTGGGCGCCGGGTCTCTTCTTCGAGGAGCTCGACCTCGCCTATATGGGCGTGATCGACGGCCACGACGTGCACGCGCTGCGCGACGCGCTGCGCGAAGCCTTCGACGCCGACCGTCCCGTCGTCGTCCACATCCATACGGTTAAGGGGAAGGGCTTCGCCCCGGCCGAGGAGGGTGGCCTGGAGGGGATGGAGAAGTGGCACGCGGCGAAGCCGAAGTCGATCGTCAACGGCGCGCCGGCACCTAAGCCAGTTCCAGTCAAGGAGTCCGACTCACCCGAGTCGATCGCGCCAGAGCGATTGGAAAAGCCTCCGGCGGCAGGAGCTCCGCCCCAATACACGCAGGTCTTCGGCGACGCGATCGTCGCCGAGGCCGAGCGCGACGAGCGGGTGATCGGCATCACCGCCGCGATGGCGGGGGGGACCGGGCTGCAGAAGCTCTCAGATGAGATCCCGGAGCAGTACTACGACGTCGGCATCGCCGAGCAGAACGCGGTCTTGCTCGCATCTGGCCTGGCCCTGCAGGGGGCGAAACCTGTCTGCGCGATCTACTCGACTTTCCTCCAGCGCGCCTACGACCAGATCATCCATGACGTCTGCCTGCAGGAGCTGGACGTTACCTTCGCGATGGACCGGGCCGGGTTGGTCGGCGACGACGGGCCGACCCACCATGGCGCCTTCGACGTCTCCTACTTCCGCCCGCTACCCAATGTGGTGGTGATGGCGCCACGGGACGAGGCGATGCTTGTGCACATGCTGCGCACCGCGATTGCCCATCATGGCCCCGCGGCGCTGCGCTACCCGCGCGGTGCGGCGGAGGGGGTCGAGCTGCCGGCCGAGCCGAAGGAGATCCCGATTGGCAGCGGTGAGCTGCTGGCGAGCGGGGAGCGGGTAGCACTGCTGGGCTACGGCTACGGCGTCTCGGTGGCTCTGGGAGCTGCCGAGATCCTCGCCGCCCACGATCTTCGCCCCACCGTCGCCGACGCCCGTTTCGTCAAGCCGCTCGACGCAGAGCTGCTGGAGCGCCTTGCGCTTGGCCACGACCTCGTCGTGACGATCGAGGAGAACGTGCTGCCGGGTGGTTTCGGCTCCGCCGTGCTGGAGCACCTCGAGGACGCCTTCGCCGACCGCCCAGAGGAGCGGGCTCGGGTGATGCGGGTGGGCTTGCCCGACCGTTATGTTACCCACGGCAAGCCGGCGCTGCTGCGCGAGGAGGTCGGCTTGACGGCCGAGTCGGTGGCGGAGCGGGTGCTCGCGGCGCTGCGCTCCGGCGAGCCCGCTCTGAGCTGATCGCCGATCTGCGCTTGCACCAAAGCGCTCAATCGGCTAACTTTCCCGGCGGCCTTCTTGGTCTCACTGGAACCGACCCGCTTCGCGGACGTTTCTGGGGTTACTACAGGGAGAGGAGGCGCGTATCTCTGGATATGCAGGGTCCGTTGGGCAGGCGGACCTATGCCCGCGAACGGTGGGTATAGGTCCGCTGCCTTGGGCGTAAGCGTCTTCAAGCGGAAGAGTGGACCGCCGGCAACTTTTGACACGTCGCGAGGCGGAAACTACTCTCGGCGGTCGTGAAATCAGGGAGTCGACTAGCGACCACGATCGCCGCAGCCACGATCTTGCTCGCCGTTGCGGCGCCGGCTCGGGCCGCGTCGATTGGCGGAACCATCACCGATATGGTCACCGGCGAGGGCATCGAAGGCGTTCTTGCCTGCGCATACGAAGCGTTCCCAACCGAGGCCGAAGCCGGAGCGGGGAAAAGATGTTCTGAATCCGAAGGTGGCGGCGAATACCTGATTGGAGGCGTGCCGGCGGGCTCGTACAAAGTCGGCTTCCTGCCGGAGTCAGCCAGCAATTACGTGCCTGAGTTCTACGACGACGTCGACTCCTGGGGGGAGGCCGAAGTTGTCGAGGTCCTCCCCAGCTCCCTAACCCCCGGCATTGACGCCGCACTCGACGAAGTCGAATCGAGTGAATCCACGCAGCCCACGCAACCGCAAGGCAACTCGGACGCAGGTGTCTCGGTGCCGCCCCCCGTTGTTGCCCCGCCGATGATCCTTCCTGTGGCTCCGGCGCCCCCGCCATTGCGGTGCAAAAAGGG
>DATNGU010000430.1:0-9376 GCA_035605775.1 Solirubrobacterales bacterium
AGCTCGTAGGCCATCACGCTGCCGGAGGCGCCCGAGCCGACGATGGCGACGTCCAGCTTCATGATCCGGGTGGTCCTGGGAAGGGGTCCGGGTAGTGCACGGGCGACTGGTCAACGCCGATCGCGCGCGGGCGCTCGTCGAAGGGCACGTAACCGAGCCCCCGCATCGTTTCGGGGTTGCCGTAGTAGCCCACGCATGAGAGCACCTTGAGCGTGCGCGCCACCGGTCGCAGGAAGCCACCGGTCCCGATCACCCCTTCGACGGCGCTGCGGCGCACGTTGGAGCCGAGCGTGCTGAACGGGAGCGGCCGCACGACGAGCAGCGGCAACACCCACTCGACCAGGATGAGCACGAGTTTGATCTGGGGCAGCGCCGGTGAGCTCGTCTCGGCGAGCAGGTGGTCGACCCTGACCGCGATGTCGACCGAGTCGATCGCTTCGCGGCCGTCGCCGTCGATCATCGTGTCAGCCACCTGGATCAGCGTCTCGAACTGACGCGGCGAGAAAAAGCGCGGCTTGTAGCGCGCCTGCACGGCGGCGTGCCGCAGGATCCAGGCGATCGCGAAGGCGGCGACCATCAGGCCCCCGGCCACCAGTGCGATTGCCTCTGACTCGACGATCGCCGCTGCGGTCCAAGCGACGGCGACGGCCGCCAGCAGCGCGAAGCCCAGGTCGAGCGCCGCGCGGTTCTGTCGCAGCCCGGCGCCGGCGAGCACGATCGCGAGTGCGGCAGCGCCAGTCGCCCCCACCAGCAGACCGGCCGCCGAGGTCGAAGCGACCGCGAGCGTGGCGGGCCAGAGCGCGGCCGCGACGGTCCAACTAAGGAGCAGCAGGCCGAGGCCGGCCAAGTACTTGGTCAGCACCAGCTCGTAGACGTTGGGGCCGTAGACCCTTACTGGATAGTCCACGCGCCCCTCCCGCCGATAAGCCCGGCCAGCGCGACCGTGGTTGGGCCGGGCCGCTCCCACGGCTCCCAGGGCATCAAATCGCCGCGCCGGATCAACTCGATCCGCCCCCAGCGGTGGAGTGCCTCCTGCATTACCGGGTTCAGCGCCGGGTCGACGCCCATCTTCTCTCCCATCACCCAGTCGAGCGCAATGACGTTGGCGCTCGCGAGTACCGCCCCGGTTTGCCGCATCTTGCCGCCGCGCCCGGGACGCCCTCTGCCGTCACGGCTCGTCCACGCGTCGACGAGTCCAAAGTGAACCGGCAGGGCGGCGAGGGCGGTACGCACGCACTCCGATGCCGCGTGCCCACGGCCGCGGTACCAGCGCCGCTTATCCGGCTCGGGCAGGCAGCCGAGCACGTTCGCCATCGCGCCGCTGTAGAAGCATTCCCACTGTGACTTGTTCTTCGCGAAGGAGATTCTGATGTCGGCGTCGCGCCAGGTGGGAGAGACGGGGTGCCGCCCGAGCACCCCGCCGTAGTCAAAGGGGTCCGTCTCCTCCGATAGGTCGACCAGTTCGTAACCATCAGCGTGGTAACCAAGTCGGGCAGCTACCTCGGTCATGCTCTCGCCGGCGTCCAAGCGGCTGTCGACCACACTCATCTGAGTGAAGCCGTACTCGCGCAGGCGCCCTATCAACGACTCAACCAGCTGCGGATCGGTGTAAGTGGCCTCGGCCTCACCGCTCGCGACTGCGCCCATGATGTTCGCCTTGATCGCGATCCGCGTGGCAGCCGGATCGCCGTCGTCGACGATGCGCTCGACCTCGTCGGAGAAGCCGCCGCCATCGAGCGCGCCAGCCAGGGCTTGGAGCTTGTCGGTGGAGCGTTTGACGAATACCGGGACGGCGCGCGTGTACGGTGAAAGGCGCTCTCCCGAAGGCATGGCGCGACTCTATCCCAAGTCAGTTATACTAGTAAAGGGTTCTGGATCGAAGGGATCGAACGGCGGTACGTGGGCGCTTCGCGCATCCGGGCGCGTTCGACTGGCCATTTCGACTAGACAAGTATCAAGCCGCAAATTGCGGATTTTTCGCTCCCTGCCGTCCGCCCGCTTCGCCAAGGTCTCGGCGTGGCGACGGACACCCCAACATGGAGCGGCTCGCGGGAGGGCTCCGGTGCGGGGCAGCTGGCGCGAGAGGTGTCTTCTCTGCAGGCATCGTTGCTGGGCAAGCTCCACGAGGAGATGGCGGGTGGAGACGCGGCGTTGTTTGCCGCCGCAGCGCAGAGGCTCGCGGAGGAGTTTGGCTTGGTCACCGCCACCGCGGTTGGCACGCTCTGGGAGCAGGGCGATGGTTCCGCGAGCGCGGTCACGGAGGCGGGGGAGCACCCGAGCCTCTACAGGCCGGGCCAGATGCGTCGCCGGCTCGACCAGCTGCTCGAGTGTCACCGACGCTACGAGCAACCCTTTGCCCTGGTCGTCTTCGATGTCGAGGGGCCGGGGACGCGCGAGGACGAGGAGGGTGGGGGCCGCCAGACCGCGCTCGCCGTTGTCGGGGCGGCGCTGAGCGAGAGCGTCCGTCTCGTCGACGAGACCTTCCGCCTCGACGAGGACGCGCTCTGCGTGTTCGCCCCCGGCCAGAGCACTGTCGGCGGGGTGCAGATGGCCGAGCGCTTGCTGTGCCAGCTGGACGATCTGGAGGAGGCGGGCGGCCTGCGGATCGGGATTTCGGCCGGGGTGGTCGCCTGTCCGGAGCACGGCAACGACGCCGACCAACTCCTGCATAAGGCTGACGAGGCGATGTGGCGGGCGCGGGCGGTCAGCCAGCCGGTGGGCCTGGGCGCCTTGGCCTCCTCGGGGCCCAGCACGGAAATGCAAGATCGCTGACAGATTCGCGAAATTTGTCCATAACCGGTGTAAACCCGGAAATCCAGTGCCAGAATGCTGCGCATGCCCGGGATCAGGACCAACGCCGCCGCCGAAGTCCTTGGCGTCAGCCCCAACACTTTGCGCAGCTGGGAGCGCCGCTACGGCTTTCCGGTACCAAAGCGCACCCCCGGCAACCACCGCAACTACGAGCTGGTCGAGCTGCAGACGCTGCGCGACGCGCTCGCCGAGACCGGCAACATTTCCTCGGCGATCGCGCTGACGCGCCAGCGTCAGGAAGCGCCTGCCAGCGGTGGCAGTCTGCTCGCCGCCTTCGAGAGCTTCGACGAGGAGGCCGCCGACCGCACGATCGAGGAGAGCCTGGCGATCCGACCGTTGGAGCGGACCGTGGAGGAGATGCTGCTGCCTGCGGTCGACGAGCTGGCCGCGGATCCCGACCGCGAGGCTGAGCTGGAGTTCGCCGCTCGCTGGGCGATGGGGTGGTTGCACGGCGCCCGCCGCCTTGCGTCCGCCGCCTCCCGCCCTGCCGGCATCCTGCTGCTCGACTCGAGTCGGGGCTCCGACGCCGAGGCGGTCCACGCCCAGGCCTTGGATCTAGCCCTGCGTCGTGCCGGCTTCCGCGTGCTGATGCTTTCCGACGAGCTCGGCGAGGAGCGCATGGAGCGCGCCTTGGGCGCCCTCGATCCGACCGCGATCGTCCTCTGCGGCCCAGGCGCCGACACTCCTTCCGCGGTGCAACTGGTCCGCAAGATCCGCGAGGCAGGTTTCAATGCGCCGCTCTTCGGCTTTCGCGCCACCGGCCTGATCGGCGACGCGATCCCGAGCGCCGGCGAGCGCCCCAGCGTAGTTACGGGGATGCTCAATGCTGATCTGCGCCGGCGCGCCAGCCAGGCTTTTGCCTGACTGGCGCGGGGCGGGGCCTTTCTACAAAGAGGCGATTGATTTCAGCGCAGCCTGCGTCACGACTTTCGGCATCGGTGGAAAGTCGAGTGCTGGGCCGTATTTCTGCCCCGTCGTTACGCAGTACTTGACGAACTGCTGGAGGAACCCCTTCTGGGGCGCACTGTGGGGAACGATTGCGTAGGTGAAGGTGGAGATCGGGTACGCGATCGTGGCCTTTTTCGGTGGCTCAGAAATCGTCAGTTCGTTGTTAGCGGGCACACTCTTGACGATCGCGGCCGCCGCTTCGATGTTTTTCAGATTGGGCAGCTCGAAGTTGCCTGCCTTATTCTGAACCGCAGCCGCCCTCAGGCCAGCCGCAATGATGTATGAGGCCTCGATATAACCGATCGCTCCCGGAGTGGAAGTGACAGTCGACGTGACGCCGGCATTGCCTTTGGCGCCTACCCCGGTTGGGAACTGAACGCTGGTGGCGTATCCGACGCTGGTTCTCCAGGCAGCGCTGACCTTGGAGAGGTAGCGCACGAAGCCGTAGGTGGTTCCGGAGCCATCGCTGCGGAAGATAGGCGTGATCGTCAGGCCCGGCAGTTTGACCCCCGGATTGATCTTCGCGATCTTCGGATCGTTCCACTTGGTGATCTTGCCGAAGTAGATGCTGGCAAGCAAAGGTCCCGTCAGGTTGAGTTTCTTGACCCCTGGGACATTGAACCCGATGCCAACTGCCGATAGGCCCCATGGGATTTGTACGCAGCCGTTGCATTTGGCCGCTTGTTCGGGCGTGAGCGGAGCATCGGAGGCGCCGAAGTCGACGGTCCGGGCGGTGATCTGCGCAATCCCAGCCCCGGAGCCGACTGCCCCGTATTTGACCGGAATGCCTTCCTTGATTTCGAAGCCGTTGATCCAGTTGGCCATAAGAGGTGCGACCAACGTGGACCCAGCCCCGGTGAGGCCTGCGGCGGAGGCGCTGGCCGGTCCCGTCGCCATGACCAAGACGGCCGCGATGGCCACCCCAAGCAACCTAATGCGATTCAAGAGAATTCCTTTCGACTCGTTTCGATGCCTCTGGCGGGCGCAGGGTGCAGCCCGGGCGCGCCCTAGCATGGGGGGCCGAAATTGCACACATGTTTCAATCTCGTGAAAGGGATCGTTACAAAGATGTAACGGTGTAATTAGGACTTGTTACTGACTTGTTTCGCCCATGTGAAATTTAGGGAAAAAGATGGTGCACACTGTCGATCTCCTCTACCCTGCGCGCCGATGAGTGGCACTACGGTGAATCCGGCGCGCGTGACGGGCGCCAGCTCGGTACGACGCCCCCGTTCGGCGGCCAGGCTCCGCCGGGTTGACCGGATAGGTGACGGCGTTCTCCACGGAATCTGCGCGCTCGCCGCACTGCTTGGGGTTGTGACGCTTTTGCTGATCGGCTACCAGATCGTGCATGGCGCCGGCCCCGCCATCTCCGAGTTTGGGCTGGGCTTCGTCACGCACACCACCTGGCAGCCGAACTTCAACTTGTATGGCGCCGGCTCGGTCCTCTTCGGTACCGCTGTCAGTTCCTTCGTCGCGTTGTTGCTGGGGGCGCCGATAGCGGTCTCGATTGGCCTCTATCTGAGTTTGCTGGCGCCAAAAGGAGTGCGGGGCATCGTCGCCCCGCTGGTCGAGATGCTGGCGGCGATCCCCAGCGTCATTCTCGGTTTCTGGGGGATTCTGATCCTTGCCCCCTTTGTTCAGGCGAACATCGAGCCCTGGCTCCATAACACGCTCGGTTTCATCCC
The DNA here is from genome assembly GCA_035605775.1 of Solirubrobacterales bacterium. Classification (GTDB taxonomy): domain Bacteria; phylum Actinomycetota; class Thermoleophilia; order Solirubrobacterales; family 70-9; genus VRUE01. Next base: position 5,448 of record DATNGU010000430.1, read on the forward strand.
GCTCTTCGGCCCGCCGCAGACCACCGGGGCCAGTGTTTTCACCGCGAGTCTGATCCTGACGGTCATGGTCATCCCGATCATCGCCTCGATTTCGCGCGACCTCTTCCTTGCCGTTCCGAACGAGATCCAGGAGGGGGCAAGCGCACTTGGCGCGACCCGCTGGGAGGTCGTGCGGGGAGTTGTGCTGCCGACGACGGCGTCAGGTGTGGTCGCAGCCTCGCTGCTCGGCCTCGGCCGCGCTCTCGGCGAGGCGATCGCGGTGACGCAGGTCATGGGCGCCGGCTCCACGATCAAGGCGTCGCTGTTCGACACGGGGGACACCCTGGCCGGCCGCATCGCTAACCAGTTCCCGGGCGCGATCACTGAAATGCACCAGGCCTCGCTTTACTACCTGGGGGTGATCCTGTTGGTTATCGGGTTGCTCTCGAATTTCATCGCGCAGTGGATCGGCAAGCGCTTCGACTACGCCCGGACGATGGCCAAGTGAGTGAGACGGCCTTCGATCCGACCGCGCCGCTGACGCCGACCGGCAATCTGCGCCGGCGACGGGCTTTCAACCGCTTCGCCGAGTACGGCGCCACGGCGGCGGCCGTTCTCGCCGTTGCCGTGCTGGCGATCGTCATCTACACGGTTGTGGCACGCGGCGCCAGTGCACTGAGCCTCGAGTTCCTCTTCACCGGCGAACCCACCGGAATTGGGCCGGCGATTGTCGGCACCGGCCTGATCGTCCTCGTCGCCACCGCAATCGCGATGCCGCTCGGTGTCCTCATCGCGCTCTACCTGACCGAGTTCGCCGGGGGCCGCGCCGACCGCCCCATCCGTCTGATGCTGGATTTGATGAACGGTCTTCCGTCGATCGTGATCGGCCTCTTTGTCTTCGGCCTGCTCGTCTACGGCAAGACCCAGTCGGCGTTCGCCGGCTCGATCGCGCTGGCGATAATCGAGCTGCCGCTGATCGCCCGCGGCAGCCAGGAGGTTCTCCTCCTCGTCCCCAACAGCATGCGGGAAGCCGCCGACGCGCTTGGAGTGAGCCGCTGGCGGACGGTGCTCGGGGTGATCCTGCCGAGCGCGCTGGGTGGCATCGTCACCGCAACCGTGCTCGCGGTCGCCCGCGCGGCTGGCGAGACCGCGCCGCTGATCCTCGTCTGCTCGGTGTTCGACAGCAGGGGCGTAAGCCTCAACCCCTTCGAAGCGATCCCCAACATCCCGGTGACGATCTTCACCCTCTCCGAGGAAGCGAACCCGACCGGCTTCGCCCGTGCCTGGGGCGCGTCGCTCGTCCTGCTCTCCTTCATCCTCCTCGCCAGCCTCGCGGCTCGTGTCCTCCTCGCTCGCAGTCGTTCGAAGGTGGCGCGATGAGCGGTCTCGACTCATCCGCCGGTCTTGACGAGGTTGCGGGCTCAGCCCCTGCTCGTGTCCGGATTCAGAGCGGACCCTTGGCGGCTCCCAACGGCGCCAACGGCTCGGCCCCAAGGGAGACGGGGATCGGCGCGGTCTTCGAGGCTCGCGACGTGTCCGTGCACTACGGACGCAAACGGGCGCTTGCGAGCGTCTCGCTGCGTATCCCGCGCAACCGGATCACGGCGCTGATCGGGCCCTCGGGCTGCGGCAAGACGACCTTTCTGCGCAGCCTCAACCGGATGAATGACTCGGTGCCTGGGTTCCGGATCGACGGGCAGGTCCTCTACCACGGGCACGACATGTACGGCGGCAACGTCGACCGGGTTGAGGTCCGCCGCCGCATCGGGATGGTCTTCCAGAAGCCGAACCCGTTCCCCAAGTCGATCTACGACAACATCGCCTGGGCCCCGCGCAACCTGGGGTTGAAGCACGGTCTCGACGAGCGGGTTGAGGCGGCTTTGCGTGGGGCCGCCCTCTGGGACGAGGTCAAAGACCGGCTAAAGGACAGTGCCCTCGGTCTCTCCGGGGGCCAGCAGCAACGACTCTGCATTGCCCGCGCGATTGCGATCGAGCCCGACGTCTTGCTCCTCGACGAGCCGGCTTCGGCGCTCGATCCGATCGCGACCGCCTCGATCGAGGAGCTCATGCACAGCCTCAAAGGCCGTTTCACGATCGTGATCGTCACCCACAACATGCAGCAGGCGGCTCGCGTCGCGGACCAGACCGCCTTCTTCAGCCTCGACTCGAGCGCTGCCGAGCCGTCGGGGACCCTGGTCGAGTTCGCCGACACCGAGGCGATCTTCAGCCACCCCAAGGACCCGCGCACGCGGGACTACGTCAGCGGTCGCTTCGGCTGAGGCCGGCGCGCGGGGGCTCAGCGGCGCAGGATCGCGTCGCTTGAGACCTGTGCGAGCAGCGGCTGCCCGCACTGCCAGCAGTAGGTTGCGCCGCTGCTATGAGGCGCGTCGCATTTGGAGCAGGAGCCGGCCGTGCCGGTCTCCTCGCTGCGCACGATGCGTTCGACCTCACTCAACTCGGCGTCGGCATCCTGCAGGACCACCGCTCGCTTGACCAGCACCTCGACCTGTATCCGGTTGCGGATGGCCATCTCGTAGACGAGCCCGCCGAGGTCCCACTGGAGCTCCGCCACGCGCGCGATCAGCTGGTCTCGCCGCCGCTCGAGGTCGACGACGAGATCGTCGCCGAGCGCTGGCTTGGGTGGCGCCGGCTTGTCGGCTGGAGCTGGCCGGTCACCGTTCGAGGCGACCTTGGCGCCGCGCCGCGGGTTCTGCAGCGCTTTCGGCATCGAGATCATTCGCCGAAGAAGTCGCCGGTGAACTCGCCGCCCTCGCAGCCAGCGGCGCCGCTTTCGCACTTTCCGCCCGGTTGCACGGTCGACGGCGGCAGCTTCACGTCGCCGGCCGGCTTGAGCACTTCCTCCGCCGCAGGGTGCTTTTCCGCGGCCCTCAGGGCAGCCGCTTTCTGCTTCTTCGTCTTTGCGCTGGCAGCGCCGCCACCGCCGGTCGTGGTCTTCCCGCCCGATGCGGTCGCGCCTTCTTCGCTGCTGCCGACCTTGATGACTTGGGGGGCAGCCGCCGTCTGGGCGACTTCCTGAGGACCGGAGCGGCCGATCAGGACGCCGATGCCGAGCGCGAGAAGCAGCGTGACGACGCCGGTGATCAAGGCCGCGTTGGGCGAGATGCTCGGGCGCTTCTTCTTCGGCTGTGGAGGTGGAGGCTGCCCCGGGCGCTTGACCGCGTCCATGAGGACGACGGCGTCCATGAAGGGGAGGCGAGGATCGCCGCGCCGCTGACCGCATTCGAGGCAGTAGCGCTGGTCCGCTGCCAGAAGGGCTCCGCAGGGCGGGCACTGGTCACCACCCTGGATCGTCGCCGATTGGATCGGGGTCGCGGGCAATTCCGGTTCGGGTTGAGCGGCGGGAGTCTCAGGTCGAGACGGGGCGAGCTCGGGCTGTGGGGTGGGGGGGATCGAGACGTCGGTCAACTCGAGAGCGATTGTCACGCTCCCCCTGATTCAGGTGTTGACGAGCTGTAAATGACTGGTAACCAGAGTGTGAAAACAGGTACCCCAAATCTTCACACCGTGCGTGTGGGGCGTAACCAGACTTACGCGTCAACGTGAAGGTCTCCAGCGAGGGCGATGGTTCCAGCAAGGCGAGGGGTGAGCGCTGCGCCGAGTGCGGCGCCGGGCTCTCCGCCACGCAGCGCTATTGCCTGGAGTGCGGAAACAGGTGTGGGCCACTGCCGGCGGTGATTGCGAAGCGGGTAGATGCGCTGCGGAAGCGTGAACGCCCCGGCAACCGGAATGGGGGCGGCGCCTCGGCTGCGGCCGCGGCGGTCACCCTGGCCCAGAAAGGCAAAGCCCCTGAGGAAAAGGGGCGTTGGGACTTCATGCCCTCGCCGCAAGTCGCCGCCGTTGCCGTAATGGCGTTGCTTGCCGCCGGCGTCGTGCTCGGTTCGGTCACCAGCCCGCTCGCGCAGAGCGCCGGGGTGGCATCGATCATCCTC
>DATNGU010000431.1:0-15664 GCA_035605775.1 Solirubrobacterales bacterium
GGTGCGCAACGCCCAGCGGCGGTCAGCGCTGCGCAGTAGCCGCACCGCGAAGTAGATGAAAGCCCCGCCGAGGGTCATCGAGACGATCAGGTACTCGACCCCAAAGGCGCCGGCGCAGAAGGGCAGCTGGGTCACCGCGTAGAGCAGGATCGTGTAGAGCAGGATCTGGCGGCGCGTCTCATCCTCACCGCGGACAACCGGCAGCATCGGCACGCCCGCCTTTGCGTACTCGTCCTTCATCAGCAGCGACAGCGCCCAGAAGTGGGGCGGGGTCCAGAAGAAGACGATCGCGAAGAGGTAAAAAGCGGTGCCGCTGAGACTGCCGGTGACCGCGGCCCAGGCGACCAGCGGCGGCACCGCGCCGGCGGCGCCACCGATGACGATGTTCTGGGGGGTGGTGCGCTTGAGCCAGAGCGTGTAGACGAAGACATAGCCGCAGAACCCGGCCAGCGAGAGAGTCGCCGCGAGAGGGTTGACCGCAAGCGCCAGCAGCGTGAACGAAGCAAGCTCGAGCAGTGCCCCGAAGCCGATCGCCGTCGCTGCTGAGATGCGGCCGCTGGCGACCGGTCGGTCGGCGGTGCGGGCCATCGTGCGGTCGATGTCACGGTCTATCGCGTGGTTGATCGCCCCCGCGCCCCCAGCAGAGAGGGCGCCTCCGAGACAGGTGAGGATGACGAGGCCGATCGAGGGGTCGCCGGCCACGTACATCGTCGTTACCGTGGTGAAAAGCAGCAGCGACTGAACCTTCGGCTTGGTCAGCGTGAGGAAGTCGCGCAAGACGTAGAGCGCTGCGGGGCGCTGCGATATTGCAGCCGTCTGGGCGCCGCTCATGCGCTCAGGCTACCGGCTGCGATTCGCGAGCCGGCTGCTCGGCGCGGCGGGTGCGGCGGGAGATCGCTTCGCGGATGTCGCGCATCGGCCGGGGGCTGCGCACGTCGGGGAGCACGTCGAAATTGTGCGGGTCGGGTGGTGAGAGCGCGAGCCACTCGAGTGAGTCGCCACCCCATGGATCGTGTCCCGTTGCGGCACCGCCCTCACGGCTGAGGATCGCGTTGACCAAGGTCATCACGATCCCGGCGGCGAGCAGGAAGGCACCGATCGTGGCAATCAGGTTGTAAGTGTCGATGGCGCCGCCGCTGAAGAACTTGTAGGCGTCGACCACCTGGCCCTCCTCGGCCCCGGCGAGGAAGAGCGGCACGAAGGCGAGCAGCGTTCCCAGCACCATCGTCCAGAAGGACATCCGCGCCAGGGTCTCGCCCATCGTGCGGCCGGTCATCTTGGGGAACCACCAGTGCAGCGCCGCGAAGCCGCCGAAGACGGCCCCGCCGACCAGCGCAAAGTGGGTTGCGGCAGTGCTGTCGGTGGTGTGCTGGAGGCGCCAGCCGAGCGCGACCATCGAGTGGGATACCTCGGAGGCGAGGCCAACCGCGATCGCCGCGATCGCCCCGGCGGCGAAGAGCAGCGGCGCCCGCATCCTCGCCGTGCCGCCAACCAGGGTCGCGATCAGGTTGAAGAAGACGAGCCCGAAGGGGACGATCAGGGCCAGCGACATCGCCATCGCGAAGTACATCCAGCCGATCCCGATCGGAGCCGTGAACATGTTCTGCATCCAGGCAGCGGTGCCGACGATCGCGATCGCAACCAGCGAGCCGATCACCGCGCCGCGGTTGAAGAGCGGCTTGCGAGCCATCGCCGGGACGATCTCGGCGATCGTGCCCAGAGCGAAGATCAGGACCAGCATGTAGCTGCCGGTGAAGAAGATCCAGCTCAGGTGCTGCCACAGCAGCGGCGAGCCGCCCGCCTCGCCGGAGAAGAAGATCCCTTCGAAGTTACGGTCGATCAGCAGCATCGTGAGCGCCGCCAGCATCACCGGGCCGATCACGAGCAGCAGCCAGGAGCTAATCGCCGCGGCCCAGGAGAAGACCGGAAGCCGCCGCCAGGCCATGCCCGGGGCGCGCAGCTTGCGCAGCGTCGCCACCAGGTCGATCGCGATCAGGACGAAGCCGAGCGTAGCCAGGCCGGTCGCCGCGGCCCAGGCGTCGACACCGTTGTTGGGGAGGAAGGCGAGGCTGGAGAGGGGCGCCAGCGGGTTGACGCCGGCCTCGGTTGGGGTGAAGAGGAAGCCGGAGTAGAGGACCGTGGCGCCGGCGATGTAGAGCCAGACGCCGAGTTGGCCGAAGTGGGGCAGGGCCATGCCACGGGCGCCGATCTGCAGTGGCGTCACGTAGTAGAAGAAGCCGAGCGCGAGGGGTACGGCAAAGAGGAAGATCGCAGTTGCTCCGTAGAGCGAGAGCATCCGGTTGAAGGTGACCGGGTCGAGAAAGGTGTTCTCCGGGATCGCCAGCTGCAGACGCATCAGCAACAGCTCGACCAGGGCGATGAAGAGGAAGCCGAGGGATCCCGTAATCAGAATGCGGCCAAGGTCCTTGTGGTCGGCGCTGGTCGCGATCTCCACCCAGCGCGGGCGGCGCGGCGGGAAGCCGTCGGCGATGATCTCAGGGCGCTTGACGGGCACGCTCACGGAGTCTCTCCCCTTTCGATCAGGCCGACAACGCGATCTTGGGCGGCCTGGATCTCTTCCTTTTGGGCTTCGACGAAGGCTTCGTATTCCTCGGGGGAGACGACTTCCACCTCGGTCCGCATCGCCGCGTAAGCCTGGCCGGAGAGCGCCGCTGCCTGGCCGAAGTAGGTGCCTTCCTCGTCGGCGCTGAAGACGACGTGATTGGTCTTGCCCGGTACCGCGTCGCGCTTGGGGGCGAGGTCTGGGACGTCCCAGGTGTGGACGACGTCGGTCGAGACGAGGTCGAGTTCTACCGCGGTGTCAACTGGGACGACGAGCTTGTAATAGGAGAAGGCTTCGTTCGGATAGTCGTAGCGCCACAGCCACTGCTGGCCGGTGGTGGCGATCTTCAGCGGCTCGGAGTGGGAGACCTGAAGGCCAGCGGCGCCGCTGGCTGGCGCCTCCCGGGCTTTGTCGGTGTAGATGATGCTGACGACGAGGATCGCTGCCGCGAATACGCCCAGCGCTCCGCCCACCCGGGCCTGGATGCGTCGTCCTCCGGTGAGCTGGCGTGGCTCGGCCCCGCGCTCGGCCCGGTAACGACGCAGCGCGTAGAGCAGCCCGGCGATAACCGCGACGATGAGAATCGTCGCGACGACGAAGCCGATCCACAGCAGAGTGTCGATCTGTTCGGTCCCGGGAGAGCTGGGGCTCATCTCGAGACCCCTCGCGCACGCCTGGCGGCGGCGGACCGGCGCGGTGCGGCGTCCTCGGTCGGCCAAATAGCGCCGCTATTCGGCCCCCCTGCGTCCTTGCCCCGCTTGGTCCGGCCCTCGCCAGTCGCACACGCGGAGTTTCGAGATGAGTCCTTGGGCGCCAAAGCGCGGCCATTCTAATCACGCGGGCCGGTCCCACGGCTGGCCGCCGACCTATACTCGCCGACCTCATGTCGAGCCGATCCCGGCCATCTCCGGCGCTGCGCAAGGTAGTGCGCGCCGGGGCGATGGGCGCGATGGCCGCCGCCGTAGCGGTGCCGCTGCTGCGTCGTCGGGCGCGCATCCCCGCTCCAGTGACGATCGCCGCTTGCGCCGCCGGCCCCCTGGGGCTTGCTGTCCTGCATCCCCGCTCCCGCAAGCGCGACGTCGCCATGTACGCGCTGCAGATGTGGGCCTTCACGATGGTCCACGAGCTTCCCTACGACGACCCGGAGCGCCTGCGCGCTCGCCTCCGCATCCGCTACCCGATCGTCGCCGACCGAGCCATCGGTTTCGGCCAGCTGCCCAATGTTCGCCTGCAGCGCGGCCTCGCCCGCCTCAAGCAGGTGGGGACCCTCGATCGCTTCCTAACCTGGGCTCACTGGCTCTGGTTCCTGGAGCCCTATGTGGCGCTCTCGTTCATCCTCGTCCGCCATCCCGACCGTTTTCCGCGCGCCGCGCGCCGCCTCGCCGCCGTCTTCGACAGCGGTTGCGCCGTCTACTTCGCCGCTCCAACCGCTCCGCCGTGGTGGTCCTCGGAGCAGGGTCATACGGGGGAAGAGGTTCGCCGAATCATGGTCGAGGTGGGCGAGGAGACGTGGGGATCGGCCTGGCCGGCGATGTACAAGGCCCTTGGCGGCAACCCTTGGGCGGCGATGCCGTCGCTTCACTTCGCGACCTCGGCAGTGGCGGCGATATCCCTGGCCGAAACGGGGCGTACGGCCGGCGTTGTCGGCTGGGGCTACGCCCTTACTCTCGGCTTCGCCCTCGTCTATCTCGGCGAGCACTACGTCACCGACCTCGCGGCGGGCGCCGCCCTGGTTGCCGCCGTGCGGGGCGGGGAGTCGCTTGCCGAGCCGCTGGTTCTTGGGGTCAATCGTGGGCTACTTCGCTTGGAGCGCCTGGCGAACGGGTAGCGTCCCAGACGTGTCTCCCCAGCAGCCGGCCAACGGAAACGGCGGCTACGAGCTGCCGCTGTTCACCCGGCGGCGGGTGGCGCAGACGCTGCTCGTCGTCCTCATCCTGCTGATCGGGATCTACTTTCTGTTTCCGAAGCTGGTCGGGCTCGGCGACGCGCTGAGCAAGCTCGGCGAAGCGGAGGCGATCTGGATCGTCGTGGCGATCGGCTTCGAGCTCGCCGCGATCGCCACCTACATCGCCCTCTTCAAAGCGGTTGTGGGGGGAGACGTGCTGCGGCTCACCTGGAGCGAGACCTACGACGTCAACCTCGCGGGCGTTGCGGCAACCCGGCTTTTCTCTGCCGGAGGGGCAGGCGGGATCGCCCTCACCTACTGGGCGCTGCGTCGGGCCGGGATGGTCCGCCACGAAGTCGCGCGGCGGATGGTCGCCTTCCTCACCCTCCAGTACGTCTTCTACCCGCTGGCGCTGATCGTCTTCGGCGTCCTGCTGCGCACCGGCGTCATGCCCGGCAAGGCCTCGGTCGAGCTGACGATCGTCCCGGCCGCGGTCTCGGGCGTGATCCTGGTCTTCGGCGTCCTCGCCGCCCTGGTCCCGCCCGATCTGGGCGAGCGCCTCGCCTCGCACGTGCACTGGCCGCGGAGCAGGGCGGTTGCCGACAAAGCTGCCCGGATCGTGGCGACGGTCGGCGAGGGGGTCAGGTTCGGCTTCCGCCTCCTGATCCACCCCGGTCGTGGCGGGCTGGCGGTGATCGGCGCGGTCGGCTACTGGGCCGCCAACATCGGCATCCTCTGGGCTTCTTTCAAAGCGTTCGGGGTGCACGTTCCATTGGCCGTCGTCGTCCAGGGCTTCTTTCTCGGCATGGTCGGCAACCTCTTCCCGCTGGCGCCGGCCGGCGTCGGTGCGGTCGACGCCGGCATGATCGGCGCCTTCGTCCTCTTCGGTATCCCCGAGGGGACGGTCTTTCCGGCGATCCTGATCTACCGCCTAGTCGCCTTCTGGCTGCCGATCCCGTTCGGCGTCGTCGCTTTCCTCAGGCTCCGCAACAGGGTTCAGCACTGGGAAGCGGAGGAGCTGCCGATCGACCGCGACAGGGAGCGCGAAAGGCGCCTCGAGCCGGCCGCGGGGTGAGCGGCAGCGTTGATCCAGCCGTTACTATAAAAAGTAAAGTATTAGACTTCCGGCGATAGATATGACTGAGCAGAAGAGAGTCGAGAACGTGATCGTCATCGGTGGCGGCCCCGCCGGCTACGCCGCCGCGCTCTACACCGCGCGCGCCAACCTCGAGCCCCTCGTCTTCGAGGGGTTCCAGTGGGGCGGCCAGCTGCAGAACACGACCGACGTCGAGAACTATCCGGGCTATCCCGAAGGGATCATGGGGCCGGAGATGATGAACCAGTTCCGCGCCCAGGCGGAGCGCTTCGGAACCCGTTTCGTCACCGACGACGTCGACCGGGTCGAGCTCAGCGATGGCGGCGTGCAGAAAGTCTTCCTCGGTGACGAGGAGCATCTGGCCAGGACCGTGATCCTGGCGATGGGGGCCGAGCCGCGCCGGCTCGGGATCCCCGGCGAGATGGAGCTGAGCGGCTGCGGCGTCTCCACCTGCGGCGTCTGCGACGGCGCCTTCTTCAAAGGCAAAAAGGTAATCGTGATCGGTGGCGGCGACTCGGCGATGGAGGACGCGATCTTCGTCTCCAAGTTTGCGAGCGCGCTGACCATCGTCAATCGCCGCGACGAGTTCCGTGCCTCGAGCATCATGCGCGAGCGCGCCGCCGAGCGGCCCAACATTGAGTTCAAGACTCCGTTTGTCGCCGAGGAGTTCGTCGCTGGCGACGCGGGCAATCTCGACCACGTGAGACTGCGCAACGCGGAGACCGGCGAGACCGAGGACTTCCAGACCGAAGGCGCCTTCGTCGCGATCGGCCACATCCCGAAATCGGAGATCGTCGTCGATCAGGTCGAGACCGACGAGGACGGCTACATCCGTACCGAGCCGGGTTCGACCAAAACCAACCTCGGCGGCGTCTTCGCCGTCGGCGACGTCGTCGACCACACTTATCGCCAGGCGGTTACCGCCGCGGGCACCGGCTGCATGGGCGCCCTCGACGCGGAGTGGTATCTGCGCGACACGCCACCCTCGCCCGAGGCTCACTGGGCACCCGGTGGCGAGCCCACCGAGGTCGCCCCGACTCCGCCTGCCTAAGCTGGACTGTCGCTCGGCGCCTGGGTCGCCCCCGTCGCCCGCTGGCGGCCCTTTGCCTTCTCCTTTTCGGTCGGCCCCTTGAGGTCGACGAAGGTCTTCGCGGCCAGGGTGGCGCCGAAGGTCGCGCCGGCCAGGGAGAGGAGGCTGGGTCCGGTGGCCTCCCAGACTGAATTGCCTTCGACGAATTTTCCATAGGCGCCGATGGCCGCCACCACGCCGGTGCCGATCGAGGCCGCGGAGCGGAAGTTGAAGATGTACGCCCATGCCTTCGACGGCCGCTCCTTCTTTGGGGTCTGCTGGAACGTGGCGATCGCCTGGACCGCGGTTCCGGCGAGGATGCCGATCAGCAGGGCGATGATCGCTGCGCCCGTCTCGTTGTCTCGAAGCGTGAATTCGACGGCCAGTGGGGCGGCTTTCGCGCCCGGGGCCGTCACCAGTAGCGCCCCCACGTAGCGGCCGGCGTCGGGCTCGCGGTAGCCCCCGGGGTCGTAGCAGACCCGAACGTTGACCAATCCCGTCGTCGGATTGTCGTATGCCCGGTAGGTCAGTTGCTGGTGGCCGATCGGGAGCGTCTTGTTGCCGTCGACGATGTCGTTCACGGTCGAGACGCGAACCGTGTCTGGATCGAGGCCGGCCGAGAGGCTGTACGTCTGGGTGCGGACTTCTCGATTTCGGCTGGCTCCGAAGTCCATGACCAGAGTCGCATCGGCGATCGGGGCGCTGCTGCCGTTGACCGCGGTCAGGCGCCCCGTGGGCGCGGTGTCGGTGCTCGCTTGCGCGACGGCCGACTGCCTCTTGATCAGGTCCGGGCAGGCGGATTCGCGAGCGGCGGCTGTGGCGGGCACCAGCCCGGTGAGCAGCGCCGCGATGAGAACCAGCCCCCCGCAGCTATTGATGCGAATGCGCACTATTGGCCGCAATGCTACCCAAAGTCTCTATCGTTCAGCGATCCAATAGCATGGCTATGCAGGATGGGTGGGGTAGAGCCCTCTCGGATGACTACTGGGTCGCCGGTGGATCTGCCGACAGAGCGAACGGGTTTCCCTCGGAGTCGCGGCAGATCGCCCAACGCTCGCCGGGGTGGATGATCGAGCCGCCGTGCGCGTGTACACGTTCCAGCGCCACCGTCATATCGGTGATCGTGAAGTAGGGGAGGGAGGCCGTATCGCCAGGGCCTACCCCTCGCTCGTGAACGCCGAGGCGAACTCCCTCGTCCTCCGATTCCCAGCCCGCGCCTGCCGCGGCTGGTCGCGGTTCGAGCTTTACCCCGAGCACCTCACTCCAGAAATGGCGAGCACGATCAATGTCGTCAGCGGGGAACTCGATCAGCGGGATGGTCATCACCTCAGTATCTGCCATCAGGGATGTCACCTCATACGGGTGCGCGTCTACGGTATGACTCGGCGACCGGCTAGGGTGGGTTGGTGGGTAGGAACCCCTCGTCCATCTTCCCGTTTGCAATCGCGATAGTCCTGCCCCCGGCGGGGTTAATCATTGGTCTGTCACAGCTGCAGCAGAACCGCGAACTCGGCCTGCGGCTTATTGTCACCGCGCTGCTTGCGACGGTCGCCTGGGTCCTGCTTCTGACCTGAGAAAGCCCCTACTCGAGCAGCTTCTGGACGACAAAGGTGCGGCTGCCACGCGGGGTCTCGACCTTGACCGGTTTGCCGATCGCGGCGTTCATCAACGCTTTGCCTATCGGTGACTCTGCTGAGAGCCGGCCGGCCGCGAGATCGGCCTCGGTCGAGCCGACCAGGGTCCAGGCGTTGACCGCACCTTTTTCCTCGTCGAGGACCTCGGCCGTGCGGCCAAAGCTAAAGCGATCGGCGTTACCGTCGACCTCAACGACAACCGCCGTGCGCAGGCGCTCCCGCAGTCGCTTAATCCGGGTCTCGAGGTGCGCCTGGTCCTCCTTGGCAATGTGATACTCGGCGTTCTCCTTGAGGTCGCCTTCCTCGCGGGCAACCTTGATCCGCGCCGCCATCTCGATCCGGCCCTGCCCTTCGAGCTGCTCGATTTCCTCGCGCAGGGCGGTGATCCCCTCCTCGGTGATCGGCTCTCCGCTTCCCTCGACCCTGCTCATCCGCCCACAATTGCAGATGGGCCTGGGCCGGTGCGATCCAGCACCGCTAAGCCGATGCCCTATGGTCGGTGCACGGTGCCGACCTGCGCTCACCTCGACTCGATCGAGTACCTCGACCGCCGGGCGAGGTAGCCGGCTGTGAGGAGTGCCTGAAGCTTGGGATGACCTGGATGCACCTACGGATGTGTCACAGCTGCGGTCACATCGGTTGCTGCGACAACTCGCCAGGCAAACACGCCACCGCCCATTACCAGGTGACCGCGCATCCGCTCATTCGGTCGGCGGAGCCGAACGAGGATTGGAGCTGGTGCTACGTCGACGAAGCGATGTTCCGGATCAAACCTCCGCCGAGTTAGTAGCGCAGGCTCTCGCAGGCGATCCCGTCGTGGTCGGCGTCGAGCCGGTGCGGATCGCTTCTCGGCCCGCCGTGGTTTCTATAGAAGTTCTGCGCCGCTCGCCATGAGCTGAAGTCGGAGCAGTCCTTGTCAGCCGCGGTTGCCGGTGCTGCCGGAAAAGCCAGCGCCGCAACGACGACAGCCGCAGTGATGAGCTTCGTCCTCAAGAGTGCCTCCCTGTTGTTTGGTAGAGGACTCTGAAAATACCTAAAAAGACACGAAAAAGTCTCAGGCCCGGGATTACTCCGGCGTAACGATGGCGAAACTGGGGTTTGGTTCGTCGAGCAAGCCGAGCAGCTCCCCGATTTTCTCGCCGTTGCCCTCGACTCGAAGGCGGCCGCTGCCGGCCAGCTCGGCGATGTCGGCCGTTTGGAGCAGCAGCTGGTTGAGCGCCGCGCGATCGACCAGCAGGGTCATGTCGGCAGCGGGCTCGTGCCGACCAGGGCGGTGGCGCAGCACGCCGTTTCGGACCGTGAGCGCATAGGCCTCCTCGGGGTTGGAGATAACCCAGTCGATACGGAGGTCGCTGTCCCAGGCGCGTGGCCCGTCTAGCCGGATCGCCATCGCGTCGAGCAGCTGCTCAACCGAGAGGTTGGCGACGATGTCAGGGGGGGCGGTCGCGGTCGGCGTGCCGCCAATCCCCTCACGCAGCTCCCTGGCGCCGGTGAGGAAGAAGTTGCGCCAGGTCGCGTTCTCAGCGCCATAGCCGAGCTGCTCCAGTGCGTCGGCCTGCAGCTCGCGGGCCGCCTCGTTCTCCGGCTCGGCGAAAACCACGTGGTTGACGACCTCGACGACCCAGCGGTAGTCACCCGCCTCGAAGGACTGATGGGCCTTCTCCAGCACAGCTGCGGCGCCGCCCATGAACTCGACGTAGCGTCGTGACTGATCCCGCGGTGGGTGCTCCCAAAGGTGAGCCGGGTTGCCGTCGAACCAACCCATGTAGCGCTGGTAGATCGCCTTCGTGTTGTGACTGACCGAGCCGTAGTACTCGCGGCAATGCCATTCGCGGGCGAGGCTCGGCGGCAGCTCGATCGTCTCCGCGATCTCCGGGCCGGTTAGACCCTGGTTGAGCAGGCGCAGGGTCTGGTCGTGGAGGTAGGTGTAGAGGTCGCGCTGCTTCTCCAAATAGTCGACGATCGGCTCGCTGCCCCAGCAGGGCCAGTTGTGGCCGGAGAAGAGAACATCGGAGTCGGCGCCGAATAGCTCGATCGCCTCATCGAGGTAATGGGCCCAGGTGCGCGGGTCGCGGACGAGAGCGCCGCGCAGGGTGAGGATGTTGTGCATCGAACGGGCGACGTTGTCGGCGATGCAGAGGGCCTTCGCCCCCGGGAAGTGAATGTTCATCTCGGCCGGAGCCTCGGTGCCGGGAGTGAGCTGGAAGGTCATCCTCACGCCGTCGATGGCCTGCTCCTGGCCGGTCTCCTCGATCTCGACCGTGGGTGGGGTCAGGGTGATGGCGCCGAGCGACGTCGTCTGTCCGAGACCGGAGCCGAGCTGCCCGTCGGCGCCGCGCTCGAGCAGCGCCCCGTACATGTAGCCGGCGCGGCGACCCATCGCGGTGCCGGCGAAAACGTTCTCGCTGACCGCGTGGTGGAGGAAGCCGGCTGGGGCGAGAACGGGAATGCGCCCAGCCTCGACCTCCGCCGCGGAAATGACGCCCTTGGCGCCGCCGAAGTGGTCTACATGGCTGTGCGTGTAGATCAGGCCGGTTACCGGACGCTCGCCGCGGTGTTCGCGGTAGAGGGCGAGGGCTGCCGCTGCGGTCTCGACGGAGACCAGGGGGTCGATCACGATGATCCCCTCCTCGCCCTCGACGACGTGCATGTTGGAGAGATCGAAGCCACGCAACTGGTAGAAGCCCGGTGCCAGCTCGAAGAGGCCGGCGATCTGGTTCAGCTTGCCGAGCCGCCAGAGGCTTGGGTTGGCGGTGTCGGGTGCTTCTCCTTCGAGGAAGTCGTAGGAGCGGAGGTCCCAGGCGGCGCGACCGTCCCCGCGCTGCACCAACGGCGGGTCGAATGCCGCGACAAGCCCGCGGCGCGCCTGCTCGAAATCGGCGTCGTCGGTGAGCGGCAGCGATTCGCCCGCCTCGCGGTTGCGGCGTGCCGTGTGGGCAGTCGCCGGCTTGCGCCCGCCGCTCACCCCGGGTCCCCCGCGGCGAGCTCGAGTAGGCGCGGGGCGGGGCGATAGGCGCCCCCGTGCCACCTCTGCAGCTCTTCCAGTAGGCGCGCGGCCCGCGCGGCGCCGATCATCTCGGTTAGCTCCAGCGGGCCGCGCGGCCAGTTGAAGCCGAGCCGCATCGCGGTGTCCATGTCGGCCGGCGAGCCGATCTCCTCTTCGAGGGCGAAGGCCGCCTCGTTGGCGATCTGGGTGAGCAGCCGGGGCAGGATTGCCGGAGCGGCCGGGTCGATCTTGGCCAGCTCTGCGTGGTCGACCGTCGGTGCCGCGATGCCGAGGTTTGGATCGGGCGGGCGGTGCGGGCCGTCGCCGTACTCGTAGAAACCCCTGCCGCTCTTGCGCCCCAGGTGACCTTCACCGACCAGCCGTTCTTGGATCGGGCTCGGGTGCCAGCGCTCCGGCTCGCCGCCCTGGCGGTAGAAGGAGCGGGCGACGCTGAGGTTGACGTCGAGGCCGATTAGATCGATCAGCTCGAACGGGCCCATCCGGAAGCCGCCCCCGATACGGCAGATCCGGTCGATCGTCGCCGCGTCCGCGACCCCCTCGGCGAGCATCCGCAGCGACTCCAGCGTGAAGGGGCGGGCGAGCCGGTTGGCGATGAAGCCGGGACTGTCCTTGGCGCGAATCGGCGTCCGCCCCATGCGCATGCCGACCTCGGTCGTCGCCGCGAGTGCGCCCTCGCTCGAGTCGGCGGTGGCTACGACCTCGACCAGCTTCATCAGCGCCGGCGGGTTGAAGAAGTGCATGCCGACGACGCGCTCGGAGTGGGGGACCCCCGCGGAGATCGCCGTTACAGGCAGCGAGGAGGTGTTGCTGGCGAGGATCGTCTCCGGCCCGCAGGTCTCGGCCAGGGTGGCGAACAGCTCACGCTTCAGCTCCAGGTCCTCGGGTGCTGCCTCGATCACCAGGTCGCATTCGCCGAGGTCGCCGAGACTCGGCGCCGCGCCGACCCGGCCGCTCGCCATGTCGCCGTCCTCTTCGCTCCACAGTCCCTTCGCGGCGCCCTTGGCCAGCGCTCCGCGCAAGCGCTCTATCCCCGTCTCCAAGGCCGCTGGAACCGGGTCGTGCAAGCGGGTCTCATAGCCACCCAACGCAGCGATCTGGGCGATCCCCGCGCCCATCGTGCCGGCGCCGACGACGCCGACCCGCGTGATGCTCACCTTCCCTCGAACTTCGGCTCTCGCTTCTCGAGGAAGGCCTGCATCCCCTCCACCCGGTCCTCGGTCGCCATCGCCAGCTCGTAGAGACGGCGCTCATTCTCGAGACCGGCCGACAGTGACGTCTCCTCTGCCGCGAGCACCGCTTGCTTGGCCAGGCGAGCGGCGATCGGCGGTCGCTCTGCGACCGTGCGGGCAAGCTCGACAGCCTCGGTCAGCCAGAGGTTTTTCCCGACGACCTGGTTGACGAGCCCCCACCTCATCGCCATGCCGGCGTCGAAGCGCCGCCCGGTCAGCACGTACTCCATCGCCCGCTGCTTGCCGATCGCCCGTGCCAGGCGCTGGGTGCCGCCGCCGCCGGGGATGATCCCGAGCGTTATCTCCGGCTGTCCGAAGAGGGCGGTGTCGGAGGCGACGATCATGTCGCAGATCAGCGCCAGCTCGCAACCGCCGCCCAGCGCATAGCCGGAGACGGCGGCGACAAGGGGGGTCTTGGTCGCCGCGACCCGCCGCCAGAAGGAGGAGGCAGGATGGTGCAGCGCCTCGGCGAAGCTGCGCTCGCTCATCGCTCTGATGTCTGCGCCCGCCGCGAAGACGTCGTCGGCACCGGCGATCACGATGCAGCGCACCTCGGGGTCGGGGTCGAGCCGCTCCAGCTCGGAGGCGATCTCCTCCATCATCTCCAGCGAGAGGGCGTTGCGCGCCTCGGGCCGGTTCAGGCGCAGCAGCGCGACGTGGAACTCGTCGAGGGTGGTCTCGACCTGCTGTCCCATCTGGCTACTCGGCCTCCAGGGGGGTCATCGCGTTGATCCCGGTTGCGGCTCGGCCGATGATCAGCTTCTGGATCTGCGAGGTCCCCTCGTAGAGCGTCGTCACCCGCGCGTCGCGCAGATAGCGCTCGACCGGGTAGTCGTCGACGTAGCCGGCGCCGCCGTGCACCTGGATGGCAAGGTTCGCGCACTCGACCGCCGACTCCGTCGCGTAGAGCTTGGCCACCGAGGTCTCCATCGTGTTCGGCTTGCCTTCGTCCTTCAACGCCCCCGCCCGGTAGACCAGCATCCGCGAGGCGTCGCGCTTGAGGATCATGTCGGCGATCATCTCCTGGACCAGCTGGAAGCGGGCCAGCGGCACGCCGAACTGCTTGCGCTCCTTGGCGTAGGCAACGGAGGCGTCGACGCAGCCGTCGCAGATGCCGACACAGCCGGCGGCGACGCTGTAGCGGCCGTTGTCGAGGGCGCTCATCGCGACCTTGAAGCCGTCGCCGATCTCGCCCAGCATCGCCTCATCGCCGACCTCCACGCCGTCGAGCGAGATCTCACCGGTATCGGAGGAGCGCAGCCCCAGCTTGCCGTGGATCTCCTGCGTGGTGAAGCCCTCGCTGTCGGTCGAGACGAGGAAGCAGGCGAGGCCACGGTGCTTCTTCGCCGGATCGGTCTGGGCGAAGATCAGCGCCACCTCGGAGAAGTTGGCGAGCGAGATCCACATCTTCTGGCCGCTGATCGACCAGCCGGAGTCGGTCTTGGTCGCGCGCGTGCGCAGGTTGGCGGCGTCGGAGCCGGTGTCGGGCTCGGTCAGGCCGAAGCAGCCGAGCGCCTCGCCTGTGCAGAGCCGCGGCAACCACTTCTGCTTCTGCTCCTCGCTGCCCCAGCGCTCGATCGAGCCGGCGACGAGCGAGGTCTGCACCGAGACCACGGTACGGGCGGAGGAGTCGGCGCGGCCGACCTGCTCGACGATCAAGCCGTAGCCGAGGTAGTCGAGGCCGCGGCCACCGTATTGCTCGGCGACCGGAGCGCCCAGGTAGCCGACCTCACCGAGCTTGCTCGCCAGCTCACGGTCGAAGCGGGCGGCGCGGTCGTTCTCTTTGACGCGCGGAACGATCTCCTTGTCGGCGAATTCGCGGGCCGCTTCGGAGATCAGCCGTTGCTCGTCGTTCAGCTGGAAGTCCATCTCACCTTTCGCTTTCTCTTGTCGTTCAAAGCTCGCGTCCGAGGGTCGCCGCGAAAGACTCCTGCGCCTCGTGGGTGCGGGGTCCCGGCGCCTCGGCCAGCGCCCTGCCGTCGATTGCGGCGACCGCTTGGATCTCGCGCGTGGTCGAGGCCAGGAAGGCCTCTCGCGCGGCGCGCAGGTCGGTGACCGGCCAGGCTCCCTCCTCGACTTGGAGGGCCTTGACGAGGCGGTCGCGGGTGATCGACTCGAGCACCCCGACGTCGAGTGCAGGGGTCCGCAGCTCGCCGTCGGGCGAGACCCAGAAGATCGCTGAGGTGGGTGGCTCCAGCACGGTGCCGTCGGGCCGCACGAGGACAGCCTCGTCGGCGCCCTCCGCTTTCGCCAGCCGCGTTGCCTGCATGTTCGCCGCGTAGGAGAGCGACTTGACCCCGTCGAGGATCACCGTCGGGCTGTAGGTGACGGTGGCGAGGTTCAGCGTCTCCCCGTGGGCGGGGAGCTGCTCGATCGCCGCGATCCTACGCCCGCCGCGGGTGACGATCAGTCGTAGCTGTCCATCCGCCGCGCCCGCCCCGATGAGCAGGGCATCGATCTCCCGCTCCAGCGAGCCGCGGTCGAACTCGAGCTCGATTGCGGCGGCGGAGCGCTCGAGCCGGTCGAGATGGTCGACGAGCGCGAAGGCTCGGCCCTCGTAGAGCCGGATCACCTCGAAGGCGCCGTCCCCCCGGTAGAGGCCGTCGTCTTTCATCGGCACCGTCGCTTCGGCGGTGGGAGAGATCCGCCCGTCCACGCTTGCGAGTTCCTTGAGCGCGCTCATCGTCGAGGCGCGAGGCTACTACCTGAATCCTCGAACTTCTGTCGCTTTCTTATGTCTATAGGGATCAAAAGGCGACAGAAGTTGTCGCGGCTGCGCTCAGGTGGCTTCGAAAACGGTCGCTAGGCCCTGGCCGACGCCGACGCACATGGTCGCGATGCCGTAGCGGCCGCTGCGACGGCGCAGCTCGCGCACCAGGGTGGTGGTGAGGCGGGCGCCGGAGCAGCCGAGGGGGTGGCCGAGGGCGATCGCGCCGCCGTTGACATTGAGGCGGTCTTCGTCGATGCCGAGCTCGCGGGCGCAGGCGAGCACCTGCGAGGCGAAGGCCTCGTTCAGCTCGACCAGGTCGATCTGCTCGAGGTCGAGCCCGGCGGCGGCGAGCGCGCGCGGCACGGCGACGGCGGGGCCGATGCCCATGTAGGCGGGGTCGACCCCGGCGACGCCACTGTTAAGCACCCGGGCCAGCGGCTCGGCGCCGAGCTTCTCGACCCCGGCCTCGGA
>DATNGU010000432.1:0-6470 GCA_035605775.1 Solirubrobacterales bacterium
CCCCGATGGCGCGTTCGAGGATCTCGCCGGTCCCTCGATGCAGCGCGCTACTGCTGATCCGTTCTGCCACGTTTTTCGGCCCTCCTAGCCGGGTTCAGCCGGTTCTTGCTCGGTGTGCCACGTTTCTTGTGCATATTGCGCCTTTTGCACAGTTTGCACCATCCCCAGTGTGTGCATTCTGCTCATTCTGTGCATTCTGCGCCCAGCTCGGCCCGAGGCTTTCGTGTGTGCGGGCGCAGTCGGAGAACGCCGCTCGCGCACTCCTCACGCTCACAGGGAACGGGCGACTGGGGGCATGGCAGCACAATGGATATAGGGCAAGTTGCGCCCACAGCGCGCATCCGCGCGCACGCGCTTGTCCCGTGCAGCACTAGGAGTGTGTCATGTCCGCAGTCAAGAGCACCACGGTCATTCGCGAGTTGGTCAAGCGCGGGTTCACGCCCGAGCAGGCGCTCGCACTCGAGCAGGGCTCGATGCCGAAGGCATCCGGTCCTGCCGTGGCCGCCGCTCAGCCGAAGGCTGAGGTCCCGGCCTTCATCGTCCAGTTCGCCCAGAACCGTCAGGCGCGACGCGCGCTCGCGGCCGATCTCCGCGCCCGTGGCATCGAGCCCAAGGGTGCGGCGTGGGCGAAGGCGAAGAAGGCGGCCGGGATCGCCTAGCCCTCAGCCCTCGCACGTCTAGCGCCTCCGTCTGCCCCGCAGTGGGGTGGGCGGGGGCGCTTTGCCATGTCCGCGCGAGCCTCGTGTGGACGCAGAGAGGAGCCCTCGAATGGGTCTGTTGAGCCGCATCCGTGCGGTCGAAGCCAGTCGCGCGGCGGACACTCAGCCGCCTCGTGAGCGTGTCGTCGTGCATGAGGCTGCCGGTCAGCCGCACGTCACCCGTGAGCCCGCGCCGATGCCCGTGTGGCGTCAGCGCTCGTTGGACGAAGCCTCCCGCAAGGGTGTCTCTCCGTTCAGTGCCACCCACCTCGTTGAGGGTCCTCGCCTATGAGGATCCCTTGACCGTGCGAGATGCGGCGATCGTATGGTCCGCGGCCGTGTGTGCCGCGCCTATCCACCGCGTTAGGCGGGTCTGTTGCTATCGACCCGCACACGAAGGAGTGCAGCCATCGTGAGCGCACAACCGCGCGTCACCCCTCGTCCACGTCCATCCCCCACAGATCGAGCCCTGAGCGAGTACGTGCTCGTGATGCGGCTCATCTACGTCATGCGTGGTCCGCAGGACCGTGCTGAGGGCAAGTCATGACGCGCCTGATCCGCGTCACCTACGAGGATGGGACGACTGAGGAAGTCGCCCTGCGAGAGGCGGCATTCGGCCTCGAAGGCACGGCCATGCACGGCCCGGTCGTGTCCGCCACCTTGGCCGAGGGACCTTGGCTCGATCTCGATGTCGAGGATCCCAACCTCGGGCGTCGTCGCAACGCCCTCGAGAGGAGCGCAGCCTAGTGCTGATCGCGGCCGTGTTCGTGGTCGTCGTGCTCCTCACTCTCGCGTGGGACCTTCGCTTCGGCGATGTCTCGTGCGAGGTCATCACTCCAGCCCCGCGGTCGTGACGGCCGCCGCCCCCGTCAGAGGGGTACTCGTGCCCGTCGCTGACTGCCCCTCGTGGGGAGCTGGCTGCGTGTGCCCATCGCTCAGGTGGGTGGAGTGCGCGGCTCCCTGCCTCTGACGCTCGTTGGCGCCGATGAGCCCGTGGTGCTCGTAGGCGCCCATGAGTGCCAGCGGCCTCGTTTCGAGGTACGCTCCACTCAGTCACAGGAGGTCAAGTGCAGTGGCACGTCCTGTCCGCATCGGCAACCGTCCGATGTCCTTCCGAGAGCGCGCGGAGATCGCGCTCGAGACCGCGCTCGCCGAGCGCGACATCGCGCCCGACATCCACTTCGAGAAGCCCAGCGCGGGCTCTGGGATCGTGGCCGTCGTGGTCGATGGCGAGAAGCGGCTCTTCCACCTCGGCACCGACGAAGGCGACGCGATGTTCCGCCTCGCTCGTCTCGCCAGCCGTCCGGCTGGCCGGGAGGGCTGATGTACGCCGCCGTCGTCAACCTCGTCGATCGCCGCACCCCGAGCGGCATGTTCCAGATGGGCAGGCTGATCGTCGGCCCCGCCCATCGCGTCGCGGGCTACACCGAGCGCTTCGGCTCGCCGCTGTTCGGTGACATCGTCACCGCCTGCGGCCTGACCTTGCCCAACGGCGAGGTGCGCGCCTCGACCGAGGTCCACTGGATCGCATCGCCCAGCAAGTGCGGCGACTGCTTCCGCCTCGACATCCCCTGCGACTACTGCGGCGCGCTCGCTGGCGAGCCGTGCAACTTCGACTGCCTGTCCACGGAGGAGAACCGCTGATGCTGAACGTCACCTACCCGTCTGGACTCGTCGTGCGCTGGGAGCGCGACGAGCACGGCAATCTGCGCATCGTCGACTTCGACACGGAGACGATGCGCTTCCTTCCCAGCCCCGACAAGCGCCAGCTTGGCGAGGCCATCGGACTCGGCTCGTTCGACACGGCCGTCCCGCAACCGTGGCTCGATGAGGTGGCCGCGCTGACGGGCGAGTACTCGCTCGGCTTCGTGTGGTGCTACGACCCATACGTGGTCAATGGGGTCGAGTACCCCAACATCTTCGGCTTCCCGTTCCCGGTCACGCCGGAAGCGGAGGCCATCTACGCGATCCTGCCGGACGAACTGCGGTGAGCGAGCCGTACCAGCCCTTCAGGGACCTACGGCCGCACCTTCTCCAACTCCACAACATGCACGGGCCAACCGTGTACTGGAGCGACTCGTGGGACGACTTTCCCGCGCTGCTGGAGAAGAAAGCACGGCTCGACAACAGCAACGCGGGCACGTACCGCCTGATCGTCACGATCGACGGGCGTGCCTTCGAGATGCAGGAGGTGATTCTGTGACACGACCCGGACCGGGCAAGTTCGAGGGCAACGCCTCGCTCGAGTTGAGCGAGGTCCTGTATGCGTGGGTCCAGAACGGACTCGTCGACGAGCAGTGCGGCAGCGTCGACACGATCGGCTGGCACGCGCTGATCCTCGTGGCCGATGGCGACGAGGCATACGACCAGATCCGCGAGGCCGACATTGAGTCGGTGACCTCGCCCGAGCTGGGCATCCTCGTCCACGAGGACAACAACGGGTTCTTCACCTACGAGATCTTCGAGACGTTCGAGTCCGCTCGCTTCGTGTTCGAGGACTGGCAGAAGGACGACATCGCCGAGGAGGACGAGTAGTGCCTCTTGTCGAGACCAAGACCGTCGAGCATGACGGTGTCGAGGTCAGCAAGACGCAGCGAGTGCTGTACTCGCTCGCCGAGCTGAAGGAGAGCAAGCACATCGAGGGCGACATCGTCGAGGCGCACGTCGCCTCCGCCTTCGATCGGGCCTGCGAGAACATCGGGCGCATGAAGGACGAGGCTGGCTGGACCTCGATGGATCTCGAACTCGAGATCAGCGAGTACCTCGTGCCCGAAGTGCTGGGCAAGGCTGGCATCACGACCGATCCAAAGCGGATCGAGTGGGACGTGAGCCCAACGCAGGGTGGTCGGTTCTTCATGCTTGACCCCTCAAGCACGAGCGTCGACGCGACCCGCTTCCTGCACGCCATGAAGCAGTGGTTCGCCGGGATCGACTGGCGCGGCCGCGAGTACAAGGCGTCGGAGCAGAAGCCCCGCTTCCCCGTCAACAAGAAGCGCATCGACCTGCGCTCAGCCGACGCATGGCACGCCCGTCACGGGTCGCTCGCCATGCAGAAGGTGTCGCACTGGGCAGGAGAGATGGAGCTCGAGCCCGACTACGACTACGAGTTCGAGTTCAGCGAGGAGTTCATGACCGACTGCAATGACTTCCTCGAGGAGATCCTCCAGTTCTGCTTCCGCACCCTGCGTGACAGCTACGAGAACGAGTTCGAGGAGGACACGATCCTCGAAGACGCAGAGGCGAACGAGTGGCGCTTCACCAACACGGGAGAGTGGGCGTGACCCTCGACTATCACGCTGATGGCTGTCGCTACCTCAAGGCTGAGCTGATCGAGCCCATCGATCACTGCCTCGACTGCGGCACCCCTCTCTACCTCAGCATCAGCCGCGTGATGGGGTACTGCGACGACCACATCTGCGACTGCCCGTATCTCGGGCGTGAGGAGGAGCCTCGTGCTCGACTGGCAAACGTCACGCACCCCCGGGTGCAAGGAGTCTAGGTGCGAGTCATCACTGATCCATTCACCGCCGCGAGTGCGACGGTCAGGATCGAGTTCGATGAGTTCGACGGGTTCATGTTCGCAACCCGCCCGAACCAGATGTGGCCCCTGTCCGAACTTCGTCACGGCGGCGGCCAGATGTCGCTCACGGTGGCCGTCAACGGCGACCTGATCGACGCCGAGAACATCCCCGATGAGGCGTCCGCTGCCGAGGTCGGTGCGTTCATCGAGTACGCCCTGAGCGAGGCATGGTCACGGATCGGGGACCTGATCGACATCGAGAAGCGCAAGCACGAGAGGTTGAGCGCATGACCGACACGATGCGCGTGCTCGTGGGCCGCAGCCCACAGCGCGAGTACGGCAGGCGGATGCGGGAGACGGTCTACCTGAACGTCGAGCTCCGCTCCAGAGAGAGCGTCTCGCCGCACATGACGATCGAGCACCAGCCGATCACCACCTACACCGAGTTGGCGATCACCGCCGACATCTACGAGGGCAAGCGCGACATCGGCGGTGGGCAATCGATCGACGCACTGCGCGAGATCGCAAACGACCTCAACAGCCAGCCCGAGGGGTTCAGCCGCGACCGGCTGCGCCGCATCGTGGACATCTGGGAGCGCTGGCATCTGAACGGGCTGCGAGCAGCCTGCATCCACCAGCGCACCAGTGCCGAGGCCCTGTACACGGCATTCCCCGGCTACTCGAACAACGAGGCACGCTGGACGGTGCTGAGCACCCTGTTCTGCCCGGAGGGCTACTCGTACGGTCACTCGTGGCTGGTCGAGCCGCTGCCCGAGGACATCGAGCGCGAGGTGCGCTCGACCTTCGGGTTCCCCGGATGGCTTGGCCCGTTCGCAGACGAGGCAGCGTCGAAGGGAGCGAGTTACACATGAGGTGGCGCATGGTCCCCGCCTCTGAGATCGCGGCCGACCCGGAGCACAGCCTGCTCCCGCGTCGCTACCTGTGCGAGCTGAGAGACGAATGGCGGTCGTGGTCGCCCGAGAAGCGAGCCGACCGCATCTTCATGGTGTGCCCCGGTTGCGGGCACCCGTCATCCCACATCACGGAGGAAGCATGACCCTAGCCGAACAACTGGCGGCGCTCATCGCACCGCACCTCGATGTAATCGAGGCCGACAGGAAGATCATCTTCCCCATCCCATGCGAGGAGGGGACGAACGTCTGCTGGCGTCAGGGTCAGGACCCGCGCGGCGGCATGATCCAGCGCGATGAGGACTTCGTGTTCCTCCTCGACGCCGACGAGATCGCACAGGGACGACTGCGCTTCATCCCGTCGCACCGCGAGTGCGCGGAGAGCGAGTGGGGACGCGAGCACATCATTCCTCGCCTGCCGCTGCGGCACTTCGAGGTCGAGACGGAGGCTGGCACGCGCACGTGGCAGGCCGAGTCCTTCGACCACGCCCGCGAGCAGCACGAGGATGCCCACCCCGAGGAGGAGATCCAGACGATCACGGTCGTCAACGACGATGGGAGCACGGACACGCTGCTGCCAGCAAGGAGCACCGAATGAACGCCGAAGTGAGACCGCTCAACGAGCAGTACACCGCCCTCGGTATCTACCCCGACACGATGACGTGCGTCGCCGTCATGCC
This sequence comes from Solirubrobacterales bacterium, assembly GCA_035605775.1. Taxonomy (GTDB): domain Bacteria; phylum Actinomycetota; class Thermoleophilia; order Solirubrobacterales; family 70-9; genus VRUE01. The sequence continues at coordinate 5,810 of DATNGU010000432.1, forward strand.
GGAGAAGGACGCGAAGGAGTACGTCTGGGCACTCGCGCAGATCGGCATCGCTGCCGTCGCCTCGCGCGACCTCCAGACCGATGAGAAGCGCAAGCACCGCTGGCACGTCGCCGTGCAGGGCGGGCTCGCCTACAACCCCGGGGCGTACTTCGCCTCGATCACGGGTGGTCGGCCGGTGAGTTGCCTGTCCGTGGCCGATGGGCAGCACCCGATGCAGCGGGAGGAATCCGAATGACGCAGTACGACGTGAAGGCGTTCTCGATCGACGCCGAGACGGGGGAGGCGACCAGCGAGACGCGCATCGAGCGGATCGATGTCGAGACCAACGAGCTGTTCCACGGATGCGCTGGCCCGTGGGACGTGGAGGACATCTACTCCGCCTTCTGGAACCGGCTGAACGCCTCTTGGGAGCGCGACTTCCCAGCGGCCAACCACGACAAGGTGGTCGTGGTCAGCGTGGTGGAGGTCTGATGACGCCTCTCGAGTTCGCCCAGAACCTTGCTCGCTCGCCTCTGATGAGCGATCGGGTGCTGGGCGTGGCGATCGTCACGCGAGGGTTGACCGATGACGATCCGAAGACGCTGCGGCAGGGCTGGCCGCTCAACGCTGACACGGTGATCGCCGCATCACGGTACGTGGGCATCACGCCGACCGGATCGTT
>DATNGU010000433.1:0-2098 GCA_035605775.1 Solirubrobacterales bacterium
CCACCATCAACGGTGTCACGCTGGAACTGCCGGATCGCCCGCTCACGTCGGACATGACCACCGGCATGAACCCCGAGGGCTACTCGATGATGGATCAGATTCTCGGCAGGCCGATCCGCGACGTTGCCAACTACAACAAGCGGCGCAAGGTCGACGAGGCGATCAGCCCCGCCAGCCGCGCCGCGATGTACATGGCGGCGCAGAAGAACCTCGACCAGCGCGGCGTGGGAGCGATGACGAAGTACATGCTTGGCCTCGCGCCCACCGTTGTCGCCGGACGTCAGGGTCGCAGCCCGCGTACCGACGCCATCCAGCAGCGGCTCGCCCCGCTCTACCAAATCGGTGCGCTCGGACAGCGCGCGTAGTGGTCCGCGTCAACCCCCTCGCGCAGTACCAGCAGGCGATCTACAACGCCAGGGTGCCGCCACGCGCCCGTGGCGGGGTGACGTTCATGCCGCCTATGCCGGTAGCGCCGCGACGCGCTCAGCGCGCCGCCGCTCCGATCGCCGCACGCCAGGCGGCGATGGGGATGTCGCTGGCGGATCGCATCCGCGCCAACGACGACGTGTTCGCTCAGGACGCGCTCGAAGGCAACGCCCCCGAGCGGGGCGGTGGCGGGTTCAAAGAGGATGCGATCCACGGCCTCGGCTGGATCGTCGGCAACCCGGTCAGCCGGGCGATCCTGAAGCCGTTGGAGGTACTCGACTACCCCCGCGCAGCGGTCGTCGGCGGGATTCGCCAGGGGTTGGAGTCGGACCTCGCGGAAGGTGCCAACCGCGCCCTGGCGAAGCTGCCGGGGATCGACTACACGCCGATTGCACGCCCCGAGGACAACGAGGCGGGCTTCCAGTGGAGCGAGATGTGGCGCGACATCAAGAAGCACGAGGGCTTCGGCACGTCGATCGTTGAGCCGCAGTTCGGTCCCGAAGGCCGCGATTGGAACATCTGGGCCCGGCGCGGTCTCGGCTTCGCAGGTGACATCGGCGCCGACCCGTTCTCATACCTGTCGATCGGCACGCACGCCGCGCCGGGCACCGAGGCCCGCATCAGCGCCATGAACAAGCTGCTCGACGCGCAGAACGCGGCGAAGATCGAAGGGCGCGCCGCGACCGAGGCCGCTGAGACCGCCGACGATTGGGCGCGTCTGATCGGTGGCACCGGAGCCGACGAGGCACAACAGGCAACTGCCGCCGCCGCCCAACAGGCGCAGCAGCGACTCGAAGACCTGACCACGATCCGCGGTCAGGACGCTCAGAGCCTGATCGGTCGGCGCGGTGTCAACGTCGCCACCCCCGAGCAGTTGCGGGTGATGGGTCAACAGCAGCATGCGATCCGCTTCGGCGGCGTACCGATCCCCGGCGCAGCGTCGGAGGCGGCGTCGCGGGCGATGTCGCGGATGCTGTCGCCCGGCAAGGAACTGTTCACCCGTACCGCAGGCGCGCAGGGACGCAAGCTGTTCAATCCGACCGGCGTGCTCGGCCAGAAGCTGGCTCCGGCGACGGAGCGCATCCTCACGGGCGAAGGCCCGCTGTCGATGGAGAAGGCGTTGCGCACCCACGCCGTCGATCAGGCGATGCGCCTCGCACGCGGCGAGTTCCGTGCCCCGGCGCGTCAGTTCCTGCATCAACTCGACGAGAGCCTGCAGGGCATCTCGCGTGAGGATCGTGCGGCGCTGGTGAAAGCAGCCGAGGAACAGGGCGTCGAGAACTCGACCACGAAGATGGCCGAGAACATGATCGCCACGATGCGGGCGATGGGGCTCGACCCGCCCGAGTTGAAGCCGTGGGCGCTACCCAACGGGGCGCAATCGAAGTACGTCATGCCGCACGTCCTGAGCCGCGATGCGTTCCGGTTCTTCAACAAGCTGCGCAAGGGCGACAACCCGCTGATCGACTTCATCCGGCGCGACCTCGGCGTCACCGACAAGGACTTGCTCGAAGAAGGCGGCTTCCTGCAGCGGCGCCTGTTCCGTCCCAACGCGGACGGCTCGCCGCAGGTGTTCAAGATCGGCAAGGACGAAGTCACGATCACCACCGGTTCGGTCGCCGAGTTGGAGGAGAAGCTGGGTGGGCTCCTCCGTCAGCACGGCTTCGAAGGC
>DATNGU010000434.1:0-4950 GCA_035605775.1 Solirubrobacterales bacterium
CGCACTGGAAGCTCATCGTTCAGCCGCCAGCACCGCCAGTGCGCGATTGAGCGCCTCGTCGCGCGCCGTTCTCGGCAGATCGCGCGCCTGGACGTCCGGGTGAATGCCTCGACCGGCCAGGTTGGTCCCGTCGGGCGTGAAGTACTCGCCGACCGTCAACTTCAGAGCGCCGCCATTGGAAAGGTCGATCTCCTGCTGGAAGACACCCTTGCCGAAGGAGCGAGTGCCGACGATCTTTGCCGCGGCGTCATCGGCCAGAGCCGCCGCGAGGATCTCCGCCGCGGAAGCAGTGTTGCGGTCGATCAGGACCACGATCGGCAGCGGCGGCAAGTTGTCACCCTTGGTCTCATAGACAGCGTGCCCCTGGCTACGGGAATCGGTCGAGACGACGGTTTCTCCCTCCGGCAGGAAGATGCTCGCGGTCAGCACCGCCTCGTCCAGCAGGCCGCCGCCGTTGCCGCGTAGGTCGAGCATCAACCCCTCTGCACCCTCCCCCCGCAGCTTGCGCACCGCTTGCCGCAGCGCCCCATGGGCGCCTTCGCTGAAGGTCGCGAGGCGGGCATAACCAAGCTTCCTTCCGTTCACGGTCTTCAGCCTGCTGCTGACGACCGGTACCGAGATCTGGGCACGGGTGAGTCGCAGAGGCCGGACGTTGTCATTCCCGGGTCCGCGCACCCCGACCGTCACCTCGCTTCCTTCCGGGCCCTTGATCAGGTCCGTGGCGGCATTCGAGTCGAGGCCGGCGATGGTGCGGCCGTTGACTGAGACGATCGTCGAGCCAACCGTGATCCCGGCCCGTTCAGCCGGTGAGCCCTTGAAGACCTGTTCGACCCGCAGGCCGCCCTTCGCGGCCGTCACGCTAAGGCCGATTCCCGAGAAGCGACCCTCGATTTCCTCTCTGAAGCGAGCCAGCATTTCCGGCGAGAAGTAGTCGGAGAAGCGATCGCGGTAGCGACGGCGCAACCCCCTCACCATGCCCTGCAGCGAGGAGTCGATCAGGTCGGCCTGTGGGACCGAGCGGTAGTAGTTGTCTTCGATCAGCTCGCTCGCTTCGGCGGTCAGGCCGGCCGAGTCGTCGACGAAGAGATCGCGCAGGGTTGGCGGCATCTTCGCCGGGTGGCCACCGAGCCAAAGACCGACCGCGAGCATCGCGAGCAGCGCGGCCACGAGGCCAAGCGTGCGCGCAGCCCTCATGCGAACCTCAGACCTTGAGGAAGCGGCGCAGGGTGATGCCGGAGCCAACTGCCGAGACCAACACGGCCGCGGCGAAAAGGATCGCGACCAGCGCCGGGAAGGAGAGCGTGGTGCTGTTCTGCGCCGCGAGGAAGCCGATGCTGTCGCTCAGCGGGTCGACGATCGTCAGCTTGCCGAGCCACAGGATCAGTATGGCCACCAGGCCGCCGAAGAAGCCCACGACCACCCCCTCGATCATGAACGGCCAGCGGATGAACCAGCGGGTCGCACCGACCAGCCGCATCACCTCGACCTCGCGGCGGCGGGTGTAGATCGAGAGCCGGATCGTGTTGCCGACCAGCATCAAGGAGGCGACGATCAGCAGCGCCGTGATCACCGTCAGCACGATCTTCAGCGCGCTCGTCACCTGCTCGATCTTCTTCGAGTCTTCCTGCCGGCTGAATTGATCCTGGATGATCGGCGAGATCGGCTGTGGCTTGCCGTTCGGCCCTGGCGGGGTGATCGCCGATTCGACCGCATCGAGGTTGCTCGCGTCGTCGGCCTTGACCGAGAAGTTGGCCGGGAGCGGATTCGAGTGCAGCTGGGTCAGCAGTTCGCCGCTCTTGTCCTTGCCCAGGTCCTGCTTGAGTTCGTCCAGCGCTTCCGCCTTGGTGATCAGCCTGACCGAGGCGACGTGCGGGATCGCCAGCAGCTGGTCTTCCAGCTTGGCGATTTCGGGCTTGGTCGCGTCGTCGAAGATCGCCACCCGGGTTTCGAGGCTGTCGCGGACCTGGTTGCTCTTCGCCTGCGTCGTCTGGAAGATCGGGATCAGGACGCCGAGCAGGATCACGGTGACGACCGTGGTGACGACCGCCGCCATGCTCGGCGCGCCGTTGCGGCGCAGCGCCCGGAATGCCTCCTGGGTGAAGAAGAGAAGTCGTGACATTTAAAATAGGGCGTCGTGGGAGTCGTGGCCGTTGGTCTGCCCCTCGGGACCGACGCCCATCTCGGCCCGCATCCGCAGGCCGAACTCGGACGTCGACTCCTCGGTGTAGCCGCCGCTGACCTCGTCGCGGACGACGCGGCCCTCGTAGAGCTCGATCACGCGGCGCCGCATGTTGTCGACCATCTCGCGATCGTGGGTGACGACGACGACGGTGGTGCCGGTCTTGTTGATCCGGTAGAGCAGCTGCATCACCCCGATCGAGGTGACCGGGTCGAGGTTGCCGCTGGGCTCGTCGGCAAGCAGCAACGGCGGGTGGTTGACGAAGGCGCGGGCGATCGAGACGCGCTGCTGCTCGCCGCCGGAGAGCTCGTCGGGGTAGCTGTGCAGCTTGGTCGAGAGGCCGACCAGTCGCAGGATCTCCGGCACCTGGCGGCGGATTTCGCCGCGGTGGGCGCCGAGCACCTGCAGCGCGTAGGCGACGTTGTCGTAGACGGTGCGGTCGGGGAGCAGCTTGAAGTCCTGGAAGACGGTGCCGATGTTGCGCCGCAGCTGCGGCACTTTCTTCTCCGCCATCGCGCCGATGTCGCGGCCGGTGATGCGGACGCTACCCTCGGTCGCCTCGAGCTCCCGGATCAGCATCTTGATCAGGGTCGACTTGCCGCAGCCGGTCGGACCGACGAGGAAGACGAACTCACCACGGTCGATTGCTAGTGAAACCCGGTCGAGCGCCATGTGGCCGCCCGAGTAGACCTTGGTCACGTCGCGCAGCTCGATGATCGGCGCACCGCCCTTGCGGTTGCGCGGCGCCGATTCCTCCGCGCCCTTCTTTCGCTTTCTCGCTCTGGCCATTCCGCGCTCCCTTCTCCGGGTACAGGTTGACTCCTGCGCACCCTCGGCCGCGCAAGTACCCGCCCATAAAAGGATGTGCGGCAGCTTAGCGAATTGTTAGCGAGCGTTAGTAAAAACGCTAGCTGCTGTCGGCCAGCGCCCGCTCGACCGCGGTGACGATGCTCGCCGCGTCGATGCCGGCCGCGGCAAGGAGCGCCTCGGGGGGGCCGCTGCCGGGGCGGCCGGTGACGGCCAGGCGGACCAGCGGGGTGTTCGTGGCAGCTTCGGCCAGGACGCCGGCGACGGTCTCGCCGATCCCGCCCTCGGCCCAGTGGTCCTCGACGGTCACCAGTGCCCTGGTCTCCCCTGCCGCGGCGAGGACCCCCTCGGCATCGACCGGCTTCACCGAGTAGAGGTCGATCACCCGGGCCGCAACCCCCCTGCCGGCCAGCTCCTCGGCCGCGGTGAGGCATTCGCGCAGGGTGATGCCGGCGCCAATCAGGGTGACCGCGTCGTCGGCGCTGGTGCGAACCGTGCGGCTACCGCCGATCTCGAAAGTCTCGTCGGACCCGTAGAGCACCGGCGTCGCCTCACGGGTCGTCCGCATGTAGCTGATGCCGCGGTGCTGCCGCATCGCGTCGAGCAGTTGCACGGCCTGGTTGGCGTCGCTCGGGTAGAGCACCACGCTGCCGAAGACAGCGCGCAGAGACGCGATGTCTTCAAGCGCCATCTGCGAGGGGCCGTCCGGGCCGATCGAAACGCCGACGTGGGAGCCGCAGAGCTTCAAGTCGGCGTTGGATATCGCCGCCATGCGGACGAAGTCGTAGGCGCGGCTGAGAAAGGCTCCAAACGAGGATGCGAACGGTTTCCAACCGCGCGTCTGCAGGCCGACGGCGGCGGCGACCAGCTGCTGCTCGGCGATGTACATCTCGAAGAAGCGGTCGGGGTGCTTGGCGGCGAAGCGCTCGGCGTAGGTCGAGTTGCCGACCTCGCCGTCGAGGGCGACCACCTTCTCGTCGATGGAGCCGATCCAGGCCAGGGCATCGCCGTAGGCGGCCCGGGTCGCGACCTTCTCCCCCACCTCGTAGGTGGGCCGCTCAACCGACTCGCGCGCGATCTCGTAAGGCCGCGCCTGCGGTGGGGACTGCACCTCGACCCCCAGCGAGCGGATGCCGCCCAGCTCCTCGACCGCGGCCTCCGGGTCCGCCAGCGGCTTGCCGTGCTGGTTCGGCTGGTCCTCGACCGCCGCGACACCGGAGCCCTTCTTGGTGCGCGCGAAGATCGCGGCCGGGACGTCGGCGGCAAGCGCCCGCGCGTAGGCGGCGTCGATCGCCCCCAGATCATGGCCGTCGATCTCCTGCACGTCCCAGCCGCAGGCAGCGGCGCGGGCGGCCAAAGAAGCGGTGTCCCACTCGTGCATGGTCGGGCCGCGCTGGCCGAGCCGGTTGACGTCGACGATCGCGATCATGTTGTCGAGGCCCGCGTAGCCGGCGTGCTCGAACGCCTCCCACATCGAGCCCTCGGCCAGCTCGGAGTCGCCACAGAGCACCCAGACCCTGAAGTCCGCCGACTCGAGGCGCTTGCCTGCCAGCGCGATCCCGACCGAGATCGGCAGTCCCTGGCCAAGCGAGCCGGTCGCCACGTCGACCCAGGGGATTTCCGGGGTCGGGTGGCCCTGAAGGCGGGAACCGAACTCACGGAAGGTAAGTAGCTCCTCGTCGTCGATCGCCCCAGCCATCTTGTAGAGGCCGTAGAGCAGCGGCGAGGCGTGGCCCTTGGAGAAGACCAGGTGATCGTTCGCCCGGTTCTCAGGAGCGGAGAAGTCGTAGCGGAGGTATTTGCTCAGCAGGACCGCCATCAAGTCGGCGGCCGACATCGAGGAGGTCGGGTGGCCCGAGTTGGCGGCGGCGGCGGCGCGGACCGAATCGACGCGAAGCTGCTGTGCCAACTCGTACAGCTGCTCGGGGCTCGCGGGCTTCTCGGAGGTGATCTGGGGCGAGGAC
>DATNGU010000435.1:0-2004 GCA_035605775.1 Solirubrobacterales bacterium
GCGAACGCGCAGCACTTTCCCCGCCCGTCCATTTCGGGTCGAAGGAGTGGGTCGAAGAGGTCGAGCGTTTCGGGCCGAACTCGCCAGCTCGCCTCCAAGCGCAGCGTGCTCGGCGCGAAATCGAAGCTGGGCGCGCGGTGCTGGCGTGGCGGCGTTGTCGAGCGCAGGGCGCGCCGGATGGAACCAGCCTCGTCGGCTGCGTGAAACTCTATGTGCCGCTTGGCAAGTCGGGGGCGTCCGACGCGCCGTACGGCTTCGTGTTCCGTCTGCAGCAAGAGTCGGATGCAAGCCTGTCGCTGAGCCTCGTCGCCTTTGGCGAGCGCCACCCGGACAACCCGGCGACGCGCACGGTCTACGAGCGCGCGCACAAGCGTCTGCACGGCCGCTATCCCGAGTGATGGGGTATCCGGTTAGCTGCCCCTGTTCGCGCTAAGCGAGAGCCCGTACGTAGGCTGCGAGGCCCGAGGTCGGCGACGCCGGCTGCCCTCGACGCGTCAGCTCTCGGCGGCCGCCTCGCGAGCTTTTCTTATTCTCTCGAGATCCCTCGCGTGTGCCCGTCCAGAGGTTTCCGAAAAGTCGATCCTGTTGCAAAGCCGGTGCGCGAGGACTGAGTTCTCGACGGTTCTTTGGCCCCCATCTCGCTTTGGGGTTGGGAAATGCTCGTGGGTCGGATTCCAGTCGCTGTATTTGGTGAGCGCTACGAAGTGCGAGGCACCACCCAGCTCTTCGGGACAGCGGCACTTGGGCATCCCGCACTTCACCTCTGTGATGTAGCCACTCTCCGCAGCCGTGATGAGGATGCCCTTGACGCCCAGCTCTCTGAGTCTCTTGGCCACTTCCGCGCCTCGCGCCAGGTCCAGCGGCGGTCTTGTCACACGGAAAGACTATCCCCGAATCCGGCCACCTCACTGAGGACACCCTGGGTCGCCTGAGGCGGTCGCCTCGCCGCCCTCGTCGAATCTCGCCCGCCGAGGCCGCCCCCCTTCCGCGTGAAAGCTAGTGCGTCAGCGAGCCCATCCAATGCGATCAGGGGCAGCTAACCGGATACCCCGTCCCGAGTGACTTGCGGCTGTTCGCCGCTAGACCCTTGCCACTTCCCTTGCCACCCCCCTGCCAAATCGGTCTCCCTCGACCCTCGGGAAGCGGCGCATTCCGCTTGCTGCTGCGATGCCGGAGGAGGGACTCGAACCCCCGACACGCGGATTATGATCGGCGTCACTCGCTTCCAGTTTGGCTTGTGGAGTTGGATCGCGTCCAGTTAGTTCAGTCCCGTAGGGCACGTTTTTGCCGATTCGGGGACACATTTCGGGACACGTTTTCGGTCCGAAGGACGGCCTACCGTGGAGGCATGGCTTCCTCCTCGATCCATTTCCGCGAAGCGCCGATCAGCGGCCACGTCTTTCGCAAGAAACGCAAGTCCGGCGACCGCTGGATGGCGAAGTGGCGCGATGCCGAAGGGCAGCACCAGGTCGTCCTCGGGCGCGCGTGGACGAGGCGCGGCAGGCCAGCCGAGGGCTACCTGACGAAGCGGGGCGCTCAGCGTGAGCTTGACGCGATACTCGCCGACGCGAGGCGCAACCGCCTGACCAGCCAGCCTCGCCGCTCCAGCACCGTGACGTTCGCGGAGGCGGCGCACGAGTGGCTGCGTTACGTCGAGCACGACCGCAAGCGCCGCCCGTCGACCATCAACGACTACCGCTGGATCGTGGAGAGGCGGCTACTGCCGGACTTCGGCGCGCTCCCGCTGGAGTCGATCACGACGCAGCGCATCGACAACTGGCGGGTCGGACTGGTCGCGGCCGGAGGCATCGCGGACGGCGAGGGCCTGTCGGCTCGCACGATCAACAAGTACCTCGGGGTGATGCACAGCATCCTCAAGCGGGCGCAGCGCCTGTACGGGCTCGCGGCGAACGCCGCCGCCTGGGCCGAGCGCCAGCCCGTGTCCCGCTCCGGTGACTTCGACGTGCTCTCGGCGGCGGAGGTCGAGGCCCTTGCTCGCGTCGC
>DATNGU010000436.1:0-3443 GCA_035605775.1 Solirubrobacterales bacterium
TTCCTCGATCCAGACGCCCACCTCAGTGGTGCTGGTTATCAGCAAGATCAATCGCAGACCGCCATCGGCTCGGGGCAGTTGACCGGCCGCGGCGATCGAGCGACTCAAACGCGGCTCGACTTCGTCCCTGAGCGGCACACCGACTTCATCTTTGCGGTGATCGGTGAGCGCTATGGATTTATGGGAGCCGCATTCGTCCTATCCCTATACGCCCTGCTTATCTGGCGGGCGCTGCGGATCGTGACGCTCTCGAAGAACTCGTACGGGACCCTTGTGGCAGGCGGCATAGCCGCCATGCTGCTTTTTCAGGTCTTCGTCAACGTGGGGATGAACCTCGGGATCATGCCGATCACCGGGATTCCCCTACCGCTGATGAGTTACGGAGGGTCGTCAGTGCTGGCGACGCTTCTCGCGTTGGGAGTACTTCAGAGCATTCACATGCAAGCGCGCCTCAGTCAGAAAGGCAGGTTCGCCTGGTGATCCCTAGAAGGGGACCCGGCCATGCGTACCTATCTGAACTGAGTTGAATCAATGAAAAAAACCATCCTGGTGTCCGCCGATCGTGGCGAGACCCGCGTCGCCGTCCTCGAGTCGAAGACCAAAGGCGGCAAACGCAACGTGGCGGAGCTCTACATAGAGCGCCGCGGCCGGCGATCGATCGTCGGCAACATCTACAAGGGGAAGGTCGACAATGTCCTCCCCGGCATGGAGGCCGCTTTTGTCGACATCGGCCTCGAGCGCAACGGCTTCCTCCACGTTGACGAGATCGTCCTGCCCAACGGCGAGCAGGCACCGAGGCGGGGCCGCGGCAGCGGTCGCAAGATCAGTGAGCTGATCAAATCCGGGCAGGAGATCCTCGTCCAAGTCGTCAAGGACCCGCTCAAGTCGAAGGGCGCCCGGCTCTCGATGAACCTCTCGATCGCCGGTCGCTACCTCGTCTACGCGCCGCAGGGAAGCGGCGTCGGAGTCAGCCGGCGGCTCTCCGAATCGGAGCGCGACCGGCTGCGCAAGATGGTCGACCGTGTCTATAAAGGGCCCGGCGGGCTAATCGTCCGCACGGCTGCCCACGGCGCCAAAAAATCGGACTTCGTACGGGAGATCGGTTATCTGCACAAGCTCTACTCGGTGCTGCAACGGCGCAGCGAGAAGACCAAGGCGCTGGGTCTGATCTTCCAGGAGGCGGACCTCTCGGTGCGGGTGCTGCGCGATGTCTTCCTCTCCGACTTCGAAAAAGCGGTGATCGACTCGCCGAAGCAGCTCGAAAGGGTCACCGGCTTCTTCCAGCGCACGGCGCCGGAGCTCGTCGACAAAGTCGAGCTGTACGAGGGGACCAAGCCGCTGCTGGAGAAATGGGAGATCGACAAGGAGATCGAATCGACTCTGGTGCGACGGGTCGATCTGCCTTCGGGTGGCTACTTGATCATCGACTACACCGAGGCGCTGACCGTGATCGACGTCAACAGCGGCAGCTTCACCGGCCGCGGCAAAGGTGGGTTGGAGGAGACGATCACGCGGGTCAACACCGAGGCTGCCGATGAGGCTGTGCGGCAGCTGCGCCTGCGCGACATCGGCGGCATCATCGTGATCGACTTCATCGATATGGCGCGGGCCAAAAACCGCGACAAAGTGTTGAAAACGCTGCGCAAAGCGCTCGACGCAGACAAGTCGAAGAGCTATGTGGTGGAGGTCTCCCCGCTCGGACTGGTCGAGATGACCCGTCAGAACATCACCGACGGGGTGCGGGAGATTCTCACCACCTCCTGCCCGACCTGCGCCGGCGAGGGGGTCGTCCTCTCGGCTGAGACGGTTGCGCTCGAGGGTCTGCGCAAGATGAGGGAGATGGCCGCGGACGAGGGCGAGGCCTTCCTGCTGCGGGTCAACCCAAAGGTCGCGGCAGAGCTGATCGAGCCCGACAGCGGCCTGGCGGAGCTGGAGGAGGAAACGGGGAAGCAGTTCCACTTCGAGGGTGGCGACGCGCTGGCGATCGATACCTTCGAGCTGGTCGAAGCGGGTAGTCGAGCCGCGATAGAGGAGCGCGCGTTGCCGTTCAAAGTGGGAGAGGAGGCGATGGTGACAATCGACGAGCCGCACATGTACAACGCCGACGACGCGGTTGCCCGGATCGACTCCTACATCATCAGCGTCAGCGGTGGTGGGCCATTTGTCGGCAAGCGCAAGCTGGTGCGGATCGAGCGGGTAGAGCGGGCGGCGGCGGTCGCCTCGCTGCTTGGTGACCCGGCGAGCAACGGCTCCGAGTCAGACGCTCTAGAATCCGCCGCCGCCAGATGAGCACGTACGCAGTCATAGAGAGCGGTGGCAAGCAGTACAAGGTCGAGAAAGGCACTTCGTTGCTGGTCGACCGACTCAGCGCCGAGCAGGGCGACAAAGTCGCCCTGCGCGCCGTGCTGTTCCGCGACGAGGAGATCGTCGCGGAGCCGAAGGAGCTGGACAAGGTGAAGGTCGAGGCAACCGTCGCCGAGCATCTGCGCGGGCCGAAGATCAAAGTCTTCAAATACAAGGCGAAGAAGGGCTATCGCCGCCGCGCCGGTCATCGCTCCGAGCTGACCAGGCTCGAAGTGACTGAGCTGAAAATGGGGGCTCGCAAAGCTGCGGCGAAAGAGAAACCCGCCGAGAAAAAAGCCGCAGCAAAACCGAAAGCCAAATCCAAACCCAAAGCCAAAGCGGCTGCTAAAAAGGACGACGATGGCTCATAAGAAAGGGCTCGGCTCGAGCCGTAACGGGCGCGAATCCAACCCCAACATGCTTGGGGTCAAGGTCTTCGCAGGCCAGAAGGTCTCCGGCGGCGAGATCATCGTGCGCCAGCGCGGAACCCGGTTCTGGCCCGGCGACGGCGTCGGCCTCGGCCGCGACCACACGATCTTCGCCAAGCAGGCCGGGACGGTTCAGTTCAAGCCGTCTCGCAAGGGCCGGACGATCTCGGTTCTGTCGGACTCCTAGCGTGGAGAGGGGCGGGGTGCCCCTCTTGCTTGCTGGGTTTTTCGCCGGGTGAGTCTGCGGCTGTCCGCTGGCGCTTTAGGGGCGAAAAGCAGGACGCCGCTGCGCCAGAGGGGCACCCCGCCCCTCTTCTTCGATCCGACAGAGACCTCGCGTCCGCAAGCTTTACCGGCACTACCCTCTCGTAGCTGATGTACGACAAGGCGAAAATCTGGGTTGAGGGTGGCGCTGGTGGGAACGGTTGCATCTCGTTTCGGCGGGAGGCCCATGTTCCGCGGGGCGGGCCCGACGGTGGTGACGGGGGGCACGGTGGAGACGTGGTCTTGGTTTGCGACTCCTCGCGGCGGGATCTAGGGGCACTGCGTGGCAGCAAGCACTTCAGAGCCGGCAGGGGAAAGGGCGGCGAAGGCTCCAACCGGCATGGGGCTCGGGGGGAGGAGCTGTTGATTGCGGTCCCCGCTGGGACGCAGGCCGAGACGGTGGACGGC
>DATNGU010000437.1:0-4310 GCA_035605775.1 Solirubrobacterales bacterium
CGCCGACATCCTCGACTCGGGCCTTGCCGACAAGTTCGCCGGGGCGGATGCCGTCATCCACCTCGCCTGGGCGATCCAGCCGTCCCGTGACGAGCGCACGCTGACCCGGATCAACGTCGAGGGAAGCCGCTGTGTCTTCGATGCCGTCGCGGCAGCCGGGGTGCCGAAGCTGGTCTATGCCTCCTCGGTTGGCGCCTACTCGCAGGGGCCCAAGGACCGCGAGGTCGACGAGAGCTGGCCCGTCGGCGCGACTCCCACGTCCTTCTACTCGCGACACAAGGTCGCGGTCGAGCAGATGCTCGACCGCTTCGAGCGCCAGAACCCGGCGACGAAGGTCATCCGCCTGCGCCCGGCGCTGATCTTCAAAGGCGACGCCGCGACGGAGATCCGCCGCCTCTTCATCGGGCCGTTCCTGCCCGGCTTTCTGGTTCGTTCGAGCCTGGTCCCAGCGTTGCCGCGACTCCAGGGCCTTCGCTTCCAGGCCGTTCACTCTGCCGACGTCGGCCAGGCATACCTGCGCGCCGTCCTCAGCGACGCCGAAGGCGCCTTCAACATCGCCGCCGACCCACCGCTCGATACCGAGGGGCTCGCCGACGTATTCGACGCCCGCACCTTCCCGGTGCCGGTCGGGATCGCGCGTCGACTCACCGACCTTGCCTGGCGCCTGCGCTTGCAACCCACCCCGCCCGGTTGGCTGGACATGGCTCTCAACGTGCCGCTGATGTCATCCGAGCGAGCCCGCAAGCAGCTGGGCTGGGAGCCGCAATTCAGCGCGGTCGAGGCCCTCGAGGAGCTCCTCGAGGGACTTCGCCACGGGCAGGGCTTCCCCACGCCCCCGCTGGAGGAAGCCGGAGCACGAGGTCGTCTCGACGAGATCCGCACCGGAGTCGGCGCCCGTCAATGGGCACATGGCCGCGACGAGCAGCTGGTCAAGTATCTCGCCGACGTTCACTCGATCGAGGAGCAGGCGCTGGTCCAGATGAGGGACGCCCGCCGCATCGCGGGAGACGAGCGACTCAGCGAGATCTTCGAGCAGCACCTGGAGGAGACGGAAAGGCACGAGCACCGCATTCGCGAGCGCTTGGAAGCACACGGTGCCGGCCCTTCGACGATCAAGGACCTGGCGGGTAAGGGCGGCGGCTACGGCATGCTGCTCTTCGCCCGCACTCAGCCCGACACGCCGGGCAAGCTGACCGCGCACGCGTTCTCCTACGAGCACATGGAGGTGGCGGCGTACGAGCTGCTGCGACGCCTAGCCGAACACGCCGGCGACGAGGGGACGGCGAAAGCCGCCCGCGAGATCGGCGCCGAGGAGCAACGGATGGCGGAGCGGCTGGCCGATTCGTTCGACATCGCCGTCGATGCGTCGTTGGCGACCCTCGCCGCCGACGAAATCAGCGAGCAGCTCGACAAGTACCTGGCCGATGTCCACGCGATCGAGCGGCAGGCGATGCAGCTGCTGGAGGCGGGACCGAAGTTGGCGCAGGACGAGAAGCTGGCGCAGATCTTCCGTGAGCACCTGGAGGAAACCCAAATGCAGGAGAAGCGGATCGAGGACCGGCTGCAGGCCCGTGGCGCGAGCCGTTCGCTGGTCAAGGACGCCGCCCTTCGCACCGGGGGACTAAATCTCGGCGCATTCTTCGGTGCGCAGCCGGACACGACGACGAAGCTCGCCGGCTTCGCCTTCGCCTTCGAGCATCTCGAGATCGCCGCCTACGAACTGCTCAAGCGGGTCGCGCAGCGCGCCGGAGACGGGGAGACGGTCGAAGTCGCAGAAAGGACGTTGGCCGAGGAGCGCGCCGCGGCGGCAAAGATCGCCGCGACCTGGGATCGGGCGGCACTGGAGCACGGCGTCGCAGCCTGAGCACCGCGGTTTAGGCCCCATCCAGGACGGGCACCTACGAGACATGCAAGACGACAAGTCCAAAAAGCGGCCGCACCGCTCGCTGAGCAACCCCGCCCGGGATCCCGACCCCACTGAGTGGCCCGACCCCTTCGAGAAGCGCGCGGACCCGCGGGACCCACCCGATCCCGACGGCAAGCCCTTCGGCCAAGAGCCGCACCCGCCGAGCGGGAGTATCAGCACCAGCGAACCGCATCCATCGCAAGACCCCGAGGCTGGGGATCGCTGGGAGGGACCGAAGAGAGACAAGCTCGATGAGTAGCGCCCGCTGGTGACGTCTCCGAACCGCTCGGGCTCCGCCGAATCCAAGGACGCGCCCGACCGCTACGCACACCGCTTCGGCTCCTCGCCACCGCTGTCACTGGGGGTGGAGGAGGAGCTGCTGCTGGTCGATCGCCAGTATCGGCTCGTAGCCGCGAGCGAGGCCCTCATCGAGAGCGTTGCCCCAACACTCTCCGGCCGCGTCTCCTCGGAGATCTTCACCGAACAGATCGAGCTGAAGACCGGCGTCTGCCACAGCGCCGAGGAGGTGCTGGACGACCTGCGCGGGACGCGACGGACGGTGGCCGATGCGGGCTACGGGCTGCTCGGATCCGGACTGCACCCAACAGCCGCCGCGGATGAGGCCCGCCTGGTCGCCAAGCCGCGCTACGAGGTCGTCCGCCAGGATTTCGGCAACCTGCTGAGAACGCCCCCCTGCGGCCTCCACGTCCACGTCGGCATTCCCGATCCAGAGGTCGCGGTCCACTTGGCCAATGCGTTTCGCCTCTACCTTCCGGCGTTGCAGGCGCTGAGCGCAAACTCGCCCTTCCAGGAGGGGGTCGACTCCGGTCACGCAAGCGCCCGCACCTCGGTGGTGCGCAGCTACCCGCGCTTCCAGGTGCCGCGGCAGTTTCGCGACTACGAGGATTTCTGCCGGGTCGCCGACCAGCTGATCGCCGCGGCCGGGGTCGACGACTACACCTACATCTGGTGGGACGTCCGCCCCCATCCCCAGCTCGGCACGGTCGAGGTGCGAGCCCTCGACGTGCAGACCGACGTCGTCACCTCCAGTGCGATCGGGGCGCTGATCCAGGCGATCGCGGCAAAGGAGCTCGACCGGCCGAGCGCGTCGGGGCTCTCACGCGAGGCGCTCGAGGAGTCCTACTTCCAGGCCGCGAGCCACGGGCTCGAAGCGGAGATCCTGCTCGACGCGGAGGCGCCGGAGCCGGCCAGGCAGGTCCTCCGCCGAATGCTCGACTCGGTCCGGCCCTATGCCCGCGAGCTCGGCTCAGACGCGGCCCTCGAGGAGATCGAGCGAATCCTGCGGGACGGAAACGGCGCCGACGATCAGCGCCGGGTTCATCGCGAGCTGGGCATGGACGGGCTGCTCGACTACCTGGCGGAACGGACGATCTGAGGCCGTGGCCGCAAATCCGACCACAATCACCCCTTACCGCAACGGGCCCTACCTCGTGCGCGGCCCCTTCGTCATGGTCGACCAGGACGGAAAAGAGATCGAAGTCAAGCGCCAGGTGGTGGCGCTATGCCGGTGCGGGCGCTCGCAAACGCGGCCCTTCTGCGACGGCACTCACAAGGCGACCGGGTTCCGAGCCGACAGCGGGCTTCCCTCGTCCGATCTACAGGGATCCCCTGGCGACACCAGATAGCGGCGGCGCAACCGGCGCATCGACGTCGCTGAGTGCCTGACCCGCCCATCGCCGTAGCGAACTCCCCCACGCAGCCTCGCCCAGAGGGCCAGCCACGAGCAGATCGAGCGCTCGGCGATCCATGCCGGCGCCAGCAGCGAGCCGCTCACGGGGAACCGGCAGGCTCCGCCGGCCCTCCTCCGCCCCAGCTCGGCGACTCCGACCGCGGCGAGCGGCGCGGCGAGCAGGCGACGTCCGTGGCCACGCCGTAAAAGCTCAGTCGTGAGCGGACCGAGGGCGAGGAAAGCGCCGAGGCGCGCCGGCACCGCGAAGTCGTCGTAGGCCTGCCGCACCCGTTGCGAAAGGAAATGCGCGCCGCTCGGCGGCCGTCGTGCCACGTAGAGGTCGAGCGGCGTCCGCACCGAGCCACCAGCCGCGGCGATGGTGCGCATCAACTCCAGATTCTCGAAGAGGGCATCCCCGTCGTAAGCGCCACTGGCGAGAAAGACCTGGCGGCGTACGGCGAGGGTGCCGGGGAAATCGCCGACCGGGAAGGTCGGATCGCCCGTGAAGACGCGATTCAAAAGGGAGCGAGCGGTGTCCCAACGGGCGTGCCAGGGCAGCTCGTCAAAGTAGTTCTGCGGCCTGACCAGATCCCCGCCATCGAGGAGCGCCACGGTGCGTCGCAACGCCTCGCTGTCGTAGCGGACGTCGTCGTCCGCCAGCACGACCAGTTCGTGCGCACACTCGCGGACTCCGGTGATGATGCCGTTTACCTT
>DATNGU010000438.1:0-2981 GCA_035605775.1 Solirubrobacterales bacterium
ACCCGGAGTTCAACAAGACCTTCGACGTGGCTCTCCACGCCGGAACGCTCGTCGCGGCGATCGCCTATTTCCGCCACGAGGTCGTCCAGCTGACGCGTGGATTCGTGGAGGCCGTGAGGCGACGAGCGATCGAGACCCCCAACCAGCGTCTCTCGGTGGCGATTGCGGTCGGCACCGTTCCGGCGATCATCTTCGGTGGGCTCGGCTCCGGCTTCATCGACGAGCACCTGGGGGAGCCGTGGATGATCGCGATCCAGCTGATTGTTTTCGGGGCCCTGCTGCTCTATGCCGATCGCCTACCCCAGCGCAAGTCGCTCGAGGGGTCGTCGGTCAAAGACGGCCTGTACATCGGCCTCGCTCAGGTTCTGGCACTCGCCCCTGGGACCTCCCGCTCCGGGATCACGATCACCGCCGCCCGATACCTCGGCCTCGACCGCGACAGCGCCGCCCGCTTTTCCTTTCTGCTCCTGATTCCGATCGTCGCCGGCGCGACCGTCTTCAAGGCGGGGAGCGCGATCCACGACGGCCTGCCCAGCGGAGTCGCCGGCCCGATGGTCGTCGGCACCCTCGCCGCCGCGATCTCCGGCTATTTGGCGATCGCCTTCCTCTTGCGCCTGGTGCGGACGGTTTCCTACGCGCCCTTCGTCTATTACCGGTATGCGGTCGGTGTCGCGATCCTCCTGATCATCGCTACCGGTCTTCGTCCAGCCACCTTTTAACGTCTCCGGAAAGAGCAAGCGGCCCAGGGCAGGTGGGCCGCTTGCGACGAGAGAGGAGTCTCGTGAGGACTCCATCCTGGCCACGCGGCGCCGGCCACGGGTGAACATTCCGATAAACCCGAGCGGGACTTCACGCCGGTTCCCGCAAATTACGAATTTTGGCTTGTAAAAATCCAGTGAAAGCAGGGATTTCACTCGCTGGTCCGACGGGCGGTGTGCATACAATCGCCCTGTCTGACGGGCGTGCAGCTCCCTGACAGGATGTACCCGTCGCCCCAGCGGCACTAAAACGTGAACTCACAGCAGACCATCAGGCTCGCGGTCATCGACGACGACAGCGGATTCGTGACCGTGCTGGCGAAGCGCACCCAGGCGGCCGGCTGGCAGCAGCGGACCCTGAGCAGCGCGATTCCGCCGGAGGAGCTGGTGGCGATGAAGCTGAACGCTCTCCTGGTCGACCCTTCGGTTCTGGGCGAAGAAGCGTGGACCTACCTGGAGCGGATCTGCGGGATGCTGCCCGATCTCGGCGTGGTCGTCTGCTCGGGTCGCTCGACCGTGGCACAGCGGGTGCGGGGCCTGCGCCTGGGTGTCGACGACTGGATCAACAAGCCTTGCCATCCAGAAGAGGTGATTGCCCGCATCGAAGCGGTTTCGCGCCGCCGCCGCCGTGCCCGTCCTCAGGCCGAAGCGGGCCCGGTTCGTGCTGGCGAGCTGGCGATTCGCTCTGACCGCTTCCAGGCCTTCGTCGGCGACGTCAGCCTCGACCTGACCCGGCGTGAGTTCGAGCTGCTGCAGCTGCTTGCCGACGCGCCCGGTCAGGTGCTGGAGCGGGAGGCGATCTACCAGCGGGTTTGGGGATACGCGATGGCGCACGGCGACCGATCGGTCGATGTCTTCATTCGCAAGCTACGCCAGAAGCTGGAGAAGCTCTCGCCGAGCTGGACTTACATCCACACCCATTTCGGAGTCGGCTACCGCTTCGATCCAGAGCCCGTCGACGGGACTCTCATCGCGCCTCCGGAGCGCCAGTCCGACGGCGTGGATTCGGCGTCGGTCCGGGACACCGTCACGGCCGCCTAGCGGTTCTCCTGGCGCTTTACATCCTTTTTACATCCTCGATACAGCCAGGTAACAAGCTGCTCGCAGGCCGCTGAGAGTGTGGCGGGCGAGGCCGGTCCTTCTGACCGGCCACCGGACCGAACAAACGAGAAGGAGACAGAGTGACTAGGTCTAAGTGGCTCATGGTCATCGCCTCCGCAGCCATCCTGGCACTTGGGGTAGCGGCATGCGGCAGCAGCGACGACGAAGCGACCGGCGATGGCGGTGGCGATCTTTCGGGCTCCATCCGTATCGATGGATCGAGCACCGTCGCTCCCCTCACCGAAGCGATCGCCGAGGAATTCCAGGCGGAAAACCCGGACGTGAAGGTGACCGTCGGGACCGCGGGCACCGGCGGCGGCTTCGAAAAATTCTGCGCCGGAGAAACCGACATCAGCGATGCCTCGCGGGCGATCGAGCCCGAAGAGGTCGCGGCCTGCAAGAAGAGCGGGATCGGCTACGAGGACGTTCACGTCGCCACCGACGCTCTGACCGTGATGATCAACAACGAAAACCCGGTCTCCTGCCTCACCGTCGACCAGCTGAACGCTGTCTGGGGCCCCGACTCGAAGATCTCCAACTGGAGTGAAATCCCGGGGCTGAAAGAGGAATTCGACGAGGAACTTGCCCTCTTTGGACCCGGCACGGACTCCGGCACCTTCGACTACTTCACCGAAGAAATCAACGGCGAAGAGGGCGCCACCCGCAAGGACTACAACAACGTCGGCGAGAACGACAACGCCACCGTCACCGGTGTCGAGGGCTCGCCCGGCGGCATGGGCTACGCCGGCTTCTCCTATTACATCGAGAACGAAGGCAAGCTCAAAGCGCTCGAAGTCGACAACGGCAAGGGCTGCGTCGGACCCGCGGTGGAAACGGCCCAGGACGGCTCCTACTCGCCGCTCAGCCGGCCGCTCTTTATCTACCCGAGCGACGCCGCGTTGAAGAAGCCCGAGGTGAAAGCGTTCGTCGACTACTACCTCGAAAACGTCACCGGCATCGCCGAAGCGGTCGGCTTCGTGCCGCTGACCGAAGGACAGCTCGAAGAGTCGGAAGCGGCCGCGAAGAAGGCCGGCGCCTAGCGCCACTCGTACGACGTGATCGGCACTGGCGGCAGACGGGCTTCGGGGCCGGCGGGGGGTATTCCCAGCCGGCTCCAAGCCC
>DATNGU010000439.1:0-8536 GCA_035605775.1 Solirubrobacterales bacterium
GTCCCGACTGGGGTCGAATCCGTGCGCCGTCGGGTGGTCATCGGCGCCGGACCCGCGATGCCGGTGATGTGGGCTGAGTCACATATCATTCCGAGCCGGCTGCCTTCCGGGTTTCTCGACGTGCTGGGCAGCGCCGCTGACGGTATTGGTGAGTCGTTACAGCAGGTACAGCTGGAGAGCTGGCGCGACATGCTCTGGTTCGGACTCGACACACTGCCGGAGTGGAGTTGTGTGGACCGGGCTGAGTCGACAGCCCTCACACGGCTCTACCGTGTAATCACAGATGGTCGTCCGGCATTGCTGATCTCCGAGAGCTTCGCCGTGGAGCGCCGTACAGGCGCCTATCGCCTCGACTGGCTCGAGTAACTCAGGCAGAGCCGAACTCGGCGTCGATGAGCTCGATCAGCTCATCGTCCGAAGCTGAGTTCAGATCGGCGTCCCCGTGGACATCTGGATCATCTGCATCGCCAGGTGCGGATACGGTCGCCAAAAGTAACTGTAAGCGAGCGATTGCTTGCTCCCGCTCCTCGCCCTCGACCGAAGCGAGCAGTCGCTCGATCCGGTCCAGCTCCGTTGCGATCGACGAGTCGCCCGGGCTGGGCCCTCCAGCCTGAGACAAGAGGAACCCCGACAACGCCCGGGGGCTTGGGTAGTCGAAGACGACGGTCTCGGGAAGGTGCAGGCCGGTGGCATGAATGAGGCGATTGCGAAGCTCGACCGCAAGGAGCGAGTCGAAGCCGGCGTTTTTGAAACTCCGGCCGGGGTCGATCGAAGCGCCCGACGGGTGGCCGAGCGCGACGCTGGCCGCGTGTTCGCGGACCAGCTCCAGAACCTCGGCGTCGCGCTCCCCCTCGGGTAGCCTGGCCAGCCGGCGTGCCAGCGATGACTCCGCCGCCCCGGTTCCATCCTCGGTCTCCGGCGCCGGAACGGCCCCATCGTCGTCGGCGCTCGAGAGGCCCGCGATCAGCTCGCCGCGACGCACCTTGCCGGTAAGCGTGCGCGGGATCTCGGCAACCTGGGCGAAGCGCCGCGGCAGCTTGTGGGGCGATAGGCGGTCGGCCAGCCGGGCCCGGATCTCTCCGTCGCCGAGTGCTCCGGACTCATCCAGGCAGATGAAAGCCACCACCTGGGTCCCGTCGGGGCCCTCGACGCTGGCTACCGCACAGTCGACGACTCCCTCGCAGGCGCCAAGCGCCTCCTCGACCTCGACCGGATCGACCTTCTTGCCGGCGATGTTGATGCGGCTGTCGGCGCGGCCTCCGACATGCAGGTTGCCGCGTTCGTCCAGGTGACCCAGGTCGCCTGTCGCATACCAACCATCCGGGTCCGCCTCCTGGCCGATGACCCGGTAGGGGCGGGCGGGCGGCCTGCGCCTGACCAGCACCTGGCCGTCGCCACCGATCTGCACCTCGACGTCCTCGAGCGGCCTGCCCACCCCCTCCGCGGTGCTTCCCGCGGCCAGGGTGATCTGCCCGCCCTCGGTCAGCCCGTAGTGGGCCAGCAAGCTGACCCCCGCGGCCTCGCGCCAGGCTCCGACCAGCTCCGGGGGCACCGGCTCGCCGGCGGCGATGCAGCTGCGAAGTCGCAGCCGCGGGACGATCTCGGGTGCTTCCCTCAACATCTGCAGGTAGCGGCGGAAGAGGAACGGCACCGACAGCAATACCGTCGGCTGCTCGGCGACGGCCAGACGCTCGAACTCCACCGGCGTCAGCATGCCCTTGCCGAGCAGAATGGTGGAGCCGCTGAGCAGGCCACCCAGCACGCCGGCGCCGAGGCAGTAGAGGTGCGCGAGCGGCGTCGTGCACCAGAGCACATCCGCCGGTCCGTAGGCAGCCGCCCGCGCGAATGAGGTCGCGTTGGCCAGGAGGCTCTCCCAGTCCAATTCGACGACCTTGGGCAGGCCGCTGCTGCCCGAGGTGCAGAGGCCCAAAACGGGACCGGGCTGGTCGGCAAGATCGGCGGGGACCTCGTCCACGAAAAGCGATCCGGCCCGCTCCAACTCCCATGCAGTCGCGCTCGCGTCCAGCGCCAACAGGCTCTCGCCGCGACATGCCCCTGCCAGGACCATCTCGACATCGCTTACCGAGGCGCTGACCCGCTGCGCCCTTCGCTCGCCGTGCTCGTGATCACTCGTTTGCCGCAACAGCTCGGCCAGCTCACCGTATGTGCGCGTCTCGCCGGAGTCGGCGACCGCAACGCGCTCGGGGCTGCTCGACGCGGTTGCCTCGATGGCGTCGCAAAGCGCGGACATCGGTCCCTGCCTCGATAGCGGCATCTCCCCCGAATCGTCGTTGACCGATGCGCCACGCGCCAATTCGAGACTCACCTCCCCCCGCTGGCGACGTCGGCGTCCATTGCGATCGCGGTGAAGATGAGTCCGTCGCCCGCTATCCACCTGCCCGCGAAACCGCTCAGCTCGCGACCGGCCACAGTCGGGCCCGGAACCAGCAGCCGTGCCAGGTAGGTCTGTGTGGACGGGTCGATCACGACGATCGCGTCTTCGAAGCCAAGCCACTTCCCAGCGAGTGGGTACCAAGCCTTGTAGACGGACTCCTTGGCGCTGAAGAGCAGGCGATCCCAGTGGATCTCCGATCCCTCCTCGGCGAGAGTCCGCAGCATCGCCCGCTCTTCGGGCAGGGCGATGTCTCCGAGCAGTCCATCCGGCAGCGGCTCGTTGCGCTCCGCGTCGACACCGATCGCGAGCAGGTCGGCGCTGTGGGCGACCGCGCAACCGCGGTATCCGTCGCAGTGGGTGATGCTGCCGACGACCCCCGGCGGCCATTGCGGCGCGCCGCGCGGATCGGATGCAATGGCCTGGGGCGGGAATCCCAGCTGGGCGAGCGCCGTGCGCGCGCAGGCACGGGCGGTGGTGAACTCGCGGCGTCGTTTCTCGACCGCACGACCGATCGCCACCTCCTCCTCCGCGAACAGCACCTCGTCGGTCCGGTCCCCCCTGGTCGCCACCACGGCAGCGCTCGCCGGCAAGATTCGCTCAAGCACGCGAGGGCTCCGGCAAGATTCGGCGGGGAGCGTATGCGGGGTTACCGCGGTACAACCGCTCGCGCGGGTAGCCGAGCGATACCTCCTCGAACCGCACCCCGTCGTAACGGGTCGTGCGGGGAATGTGGAGGTGTCCGTACACCACTGTCGCGGCGCGGAACCTGCGGTGCCAGTCGGCGGTCCGCACCGTCCCACACCACTGGGCGAACTCGGGGTGACGAAGCACCCGGGTCGGCTGGGCGATGAGCGGGTAGTGGTTGACGAGGATCGTTGGCATGTCCGAGCCAGCCGCCAACAGCTTCTGTTCGGTCTCGTGCACCCGCGCCTCGCACCAAGCCTGCCGGCTCGGGTAAGGATCGGGATGCAGGAGGAACTCGTCCACGCAGACGACGCCTGCCTCGTGGGCGCGGCGCAGCGCCTCCTCCGGCGTTGCCGCGACATTGCTGCCGAAGCTGTAGTCGTAGAGCAGGAACAGGGGCGCCACCCGTACTGGGCCGCCGGCGCCGTCCCAGACTGGAAAGGGGTCCTCCGGCGTGACGACGCCGATCCGCCGGCATAGTCCAACCAGATGGTGATAACGACGCTCGCCGCGCAGACGCAGGGGGTCATCGGGGTAACAAAGCAGCTCGTGATTGCCCGGCACCCAGATCACCATTGAGAAGCGTTCGCGCAGCAGGCGCAGGGCCCACTCGAGATTGGCCGGCGCGTCCGCCACGTCGCCGCAGACGATCAGCCAGTCGTCTTCCGAATCCGGGCGGATCTGCTCGACGAGTGCGCGGTTCTCGTCGTGGTCGACGTGAAGGTCGCCGACCGCGAGCATCGCTGCGCCGCTCAATTCCGCGCTAGCGAAGTCATCCGCGGTGAGCCTCCATCGCCCCCAGCGCCTGCATCAACCGAGGACGGGTTTCACCTGGCTCGATCACCTCGTCGACAAAGCCACCGGCTGCCGCCGCGGCGGCGCTGAGGTGCTCCCGCGCGTAGGACTCCGCCAGCGCCTCCCGAGTGACGGTCGGGTCGACAGCAGATGCGAGCTCGCGGCGATGGATGATGCCGATCGCCGAGTGTGCGCTCATGACGCCGATCTCGGCCCGCGGCCAGGCGAAGACGAGGTCCGCCCCGAGGTCCTTGGAGTTCATTGCGATGAAGGCACCGCCGTACGCCTTGCGCAGCACGACCGTGATCCGTGGCACGCTGGCCGCCGCAAAGGCGCGCACCAATGTCGCCCCGAAGCGGATGACGCCCGCCTCCTCCTGCTGGCTTCCCGGCATGAACCCAGGTGTGTCGACCAGGACGACGAGCGGCAGGCCGAACCGGTCGCAGGTTTCGACGAAGCGCGCCCCCTTCTGCGAGGACTGGGCATCCAGTACCCCGCCGAGATACCGAGGCTGGCTGGCGACGATGCCAACCGGACAGCCGTCGATGCGGGCGAAGGCCGTGAGGATGCTGCGCGCCCAGCGGGGCCCGAGCTCGAACAGCGAACCGGAATCGACGACGGCGGCGACGGCCGCCCGCATGTCGTAAACACGCCGGGGCGACCGCGGAACGCACTGCTCCACGTCCGGCTGTTCGGGCGCGGTGGCAATAGTCCGCGGCAGATCACCGCCGCGATGCGGGGGGAGATAGCCGAGCAGAGATCGCACCGAGTCCGCAGCGGCATCCTCGCTCGGGGTGACGAGATCGCAGACACCGTTGCGCTCGTGTACCCGGGGCCCGCCCAGCTCCGCCGTTCCAATCTCCTCGCCGGTCACTTCCCGGACCACCCTGGGACCGGTGAGAAACATCGCCGCGTCCTCGGTCATGACGACAAAGTCGGTCAGCGCCGGCGAGTAACAGCCACCTCCGGCCGAGAGCCCGCCGATTAGCGAGATTTGTGGCACCACATCCGAGAGCAGAACGTTGCGCCGAAAGATCCGGCCGTAGCCCCCTAGCGCCGCAACGCCCTCCTGCATCCGTGCCCCGCCCGACTCGATGAAACTGACAACCGGTATTCGGGACCGCGCCGCCAGCTGCAGGATTCGATCGATGGTGTCGGCCTGCATGGCACCGAGCGAACCACCCAGGAAGCTGGGGTCCTGCGCGTAGCAAGCGACCGGACGGCCGTCGATCCGGCCCAGTCCGGCCACAACCCCGTCGCCGGGCTGGGCAAGTGCCCCAAGGTGAGGTGAGGCAACCGCCGAAAGGATCGGCTCAAACGAGCCGCGATCGCAGAGCATTTCAAGCCGCGCCAGCGACCTCGGGATGCCACCATCAGAGGCAATGCCAGCGGCGCCCCCGGTTGCGAGCCCGCCGGTCAAAACTCTTCTACTCCGCGGGCAGATCGAGCTTGTGTCCGCAGTGCGGGCAAACGGCTGCGCCCCCAGCGCCGGGAGAGTCTGCCGACGCGGCTCCTTGCCCTGCCTGCTCACCGTCGCTAGGCAGGGCGCGCAGCGCCAGCCTCAAATCGGCAACCGAGAATCTCTCTTTGCTCGCCCGCTCGAGCCAGTAGGCCTGTTCGGTGGGCTCTAAGGGAGCGAGCAAAACGTGATGGCTCCAGGTCAATTTGTCACTACGTAATGATACTTCGAAGCGCGACGCCACCCACGCCATGTTGCGGAGGCTGGCAACGTCGTACCCGGTCACCCTCGCCGCCTCGGCATATTTTTCTCCCCACTTGGCGGTTCCGTACCGAATCCAGTCACCTATCCACCACTGGCTGCAGCGGCCGATCGCGCCCAGGCGACGGCCGGTTGCGAGCCATTCGGATCGGCCCAGGTTGCCTTGCGGTAGCCAGGCGACCTTCGAGATGGCTCCGCTCGACCGCTTTAACCCCTGGCCAGGCCCGATAGCACCGGTCGGGAGGTCCCTCGGCGGGACCGGCGATGGCATCGTTCGGGGCGTATCGGACAACCCTGCACCTCGTGTCGAAGCTTGACCTACGGACGGACAACTGCCGAACGAGCAAGCTGAACACGACGCCCCCCCGGCAACGTTTCAAATATGTATCACCGGTCTCCGGAAACTCATGAACCAATATGGCGCGTGCTCCTGTCTGCGCTCTGCCATTGTGTCCCAACGAGCGGGCTGCATGACCATAGTCGTCAGCCAGGCCCCTCCAAATCGTCCCGTTTCGCCCCTTCGATCTCGTCCAGCCTCAACGCCACCTCGAGCTCCGCGTGACAGCTGTCGAGCCGGCGCCCGAGCGCCGCCTCGGCCTTGCGCAGGCGTCGCTGCACCGTGTGCCGGTCCACTCCTAGCGCCGCTGCTGCAGTTGCCGCGTTGAGGCCGGCCTCGAAGTAGGCACGGAGGGTCTCCCGGATCGAGGCGCCGGAATAGCCGCGGGCGCTCAACGGGGCGATGTAGGTCTCCAGCAACGATTTCGTCAGCACCTCGTTGCGCAGTAGCGCAGCGGCGAGAATTACATCGCTGCCCCGAGTAAACGTCTGCGGCTTGCGCAGCATCACCTCGAGCGCGGCCTGGGCCTCGCTGTGGGTCAGGCGCCACCCGTCGACGCCCTCGCGCGGCTCACCCACCGCAAGCGAGGCTTTGGGCGAGATGTCGGTCGGAAGGGTGCGCTCGACCTCGTCCATGGTGAGCTGGCGGTGACCTCCTATCCAAGCCCAAACAACCCCGGTGCCCCGGGGCACGGCGAGGAGCTGGCGATCGAGCCCCGCCGCAATCGCCCGCACGGCCTCCTCTGCCTTGGCTCCCGTCACGACCATGCCAACGTGCCACGCGTCGAGCTCGTAACCGAGGGCCGCGGCGTCGATCGAGCTGTCGCCGGCCAGCAACCGCTGTACGCGTTCGGCCAAGCGCTGAGTCGGCGAGCGCCGCATCTGCTCCAGCTCGTCCATGTACTCCGCCGCGACGGCGGCCATCAGCCGATCGACCTGCGGGCCCTGCGCGCTCAGCACCATGCGCAGAGCCCGGCTGGAGAAGCGGTCGACTTCCTCCATGATGAATTCCCCCAACAGCCTGTCTCCGGTCGCGTAGCGCCGCAGCACCGTGTCCAGCCTGATGCCGTTGCGCGCCGCGCGCCGTGCCTGCACTGAGGCCGCCGCGGGAACCGGCCCCGACCAGTCACCTCCCTGCTCCATCACAGTCAGGGCGTAGTCGACGCTTGCCGCAACCGCCTCCTGCTGCCCGACGCTGTACTCCGGGTCGACTTCCTCGACGGGGTCGTACAGAGCGCGAATCCGCTCCAGGATGGTTTCTTCGATCTCGGCGGACCGCTGACGCAGACGGGCGGCGAGCTCGGCGCGAATCTCGCGAATGGACTCGGCCTGGCGCTGGCCGGAATGGATCATCGAGCGTCGCGCCACGACTGGCGCAGCCGACCCCCACGCCCCCAAGGAACGACGAAGCCCCGCATCAGCGATTCCCCGCAATCAACAACATGCCTATACACACGCTAGTACCTCTAGTTCGGGGCTGTCAACTGGGCACTCGTCTAGGCGCCGATCTCGACGCCTACCTTTCTCGCGGAAGGGCTATTTGGCGATGGTCTAGGCTCGTCGGGCGCAATTTTGCTGCGCCCAAACAACTTGAGAGGCGGTCCCTTGGATCCTGTCGGTTATGAGCTATGCACTCCTGAAGGCGACAAGGGCGGTGGCGTGCGCGCCACCCGCGGCTTCGAAGTCGGTGAGACGGTGATGATCGGGGTGCTCGAAGGCGAGGTCGCCAGCAATGACTCGCACGCAACCCAGGTGAGTCGCACAAAATGGGCACGGCACGGGGGCCTTGGCCCAAAGGTCAATCACTCGTGCAGCCCGAACTGCGGCGTCGAGCTCAACGACACCGGCGCCTGCGACTTCGTCGCGCGCAGGTCGATCTCCGAGGGAGAAGAGATCACCTTCGATTACGCAATGCGCAACTACTCGATCGAGCACTTTCCAGACGGCTGTCTCTGTGGAGCGGACATCTGCCGCGGTTCGGTGACCGGCTGGAAGGATCTCCCCGCCGAGCGCAAGGCCTCCTACGAGGGCCTGGTCGCTCCCTACTTGCTCGAGATCGATCGCGAATTGGCCCTCGCAGTCGTCTGAGCGTGTCGGACGATCCACGCAGCGGCGTTGCCGTCGTCACCGACAGCACGACTTACCTCCCCCCAAATCTGATCGAGCGTTGGGGGGTCCAACAAGTGAGCCTCTACGTGGGCTGGAACGACGATCACCGACCCGAGCAGGAGTACGACCTCGATGCGTTCTACGCACGGCTGCGCGACTCCCCCGAGCTGCCCTCGACCTCACAGCCCTCCGTCGGTGATTTCCTCGCCTGCTTCGAACCGCTTGCCGGCGCTGGCCGTGATGTCATCTCCGTGCACATCGCCAGTGGCCTCTCGGGCACCTACGAGAGCGCTTGCGAGGCGGCTCGGGCCCTCGCGGGCAAAGCGCTGCCGGGTCGGATCGAGGTCGTGGATGGCCAGACGGGTGCCGGAGGGCTCGGCTCCCTGGTCATTGCCGCAGCGCGTGCCGCCGAGCAGGGCTTGACGCTGGATGAGGTGGTCAACGTAGTCCACCAGACTCGCGAGGGGCTCGAGATGTGGTTCTGCCTCGACACCCTC
>DATNGU010000440.1:0-2540 GCA_035605775.1 Solirubrobacterales bacterium
CGGCTCGTGAGGTCGCCGCTCGCATTTGTGCCTCGGCGCACCCGCCTCGGTCGGACCGATGCCCTGTCCGCCACCGTGTACCTGGGTTCGCTGGCGCTCATCGCTTTTCTCTACTCGAACCCGATCGTCCTGGCAGCGGCAGGAGCCGGCGCGGTCATCGCCGGGCTCGCGAGCCGCGCCGGGAGGGCGCTCGCGGTCACATTCAAGTGGGGCATGGCGCTTGGCGTCTTCATCGTCATCGTCAACGGTCTCGTCGCGCAGCGTGGCGACTCGGTGGTGGTCAACGGGCTGTGGCTTCCGCTCCTCGGTCCGACGGACGTGACAGCCGAGGCGCTGGCGGAGGGCGCCGTGCTGGCGCTGCGGATCGTGGTGGTGATGATGGCCTTCGCGGTGCACTCGGCCTGCGTCGACCCCGACCGCGTGCTGCGGGCGCTGCGTCCGTTCGCGGGGCGCTCGGCGCTGACGGCGACGCTGGTTTCGCGCCTCGTCCCGGTCGCCGCCGCCGACGCCGGCCGCCTGCGCGACGCCGGCCGCCTGCGTGGCCCCGCGGCCGCGCCGCTGGGGCGAGCGGCGCTGATCCGCCGCCTGCTGGCCGGCTCGTTGGACCGCGCCGTCGACGTCGCCGCGACGCTGGAGCTGCGCGGATACGGGCTGGAGGGGCCGCGGCCGGAGCGGGCCCGGCGACGCTCGCGATATGACGCCCGCTTCTATCTCGTCGCCACGGTCGTGCTGGCTGCGGCGATCGCCGGCAAGGCGCTGGGCGCCGACGGCTTCAGCGCCTATCCGACCGTTGAAGTCGGCGTCGACCCCGCGACCGTCGTCCTCTCCGCCTTCGTCGTCCTGGCCGGGCTCGCCCCGAGGAGGTTCGGTGTCTGAGCTTGCGACCCCAACTCGGGCCATCCCCGCCCTGGCAATCGAAGGCCTCTCGTACGGCTACCCCGTTGCCAACGCCAAGCGCAGCGGACTTTTTCCACCCCCTGATGGGGAAAAAGTCGGCTACGCGCTCCGCGACGTATCGCTGACGCTCGCTCCCGGCGAGTTCGCCTTGCTCGCCGGCCGCTCGGCGAGCGGCAAGTCGACCCTGCTGCGCGCCGCCTGCGGCCTGGTGCCGCACTTCCACGGGGGTGAGATCGAGGGAGGGGTAAGCGTCGCCGGGCGCGACGCGATCGCCAATGGGCCCCGCGACCTGGCCGCGGTGGTCGGCTACGTCGCCCAGGACCCCGAGACCCAGGTCGTCTCAACGACGGTCGCGGCGGAGATCGAGCTGCCGCTGGAGATGCGCGGCGAGCGGCCGGCCGCTCGCGCCAGAGCCGTTGAGGAGGTCGCCCTCGCCCTGGCGATTCCGCACCTGCTCGACCGCACCGTCGACACGCTCTCGGGTGGGGAGCTGCAGCGGGTGGCGCTCGCCGCGGCGCTGGTCACGCGCCCGAAGCTCGTCCTGCTCGACGAGCCAACGTCCCAGCTCGACCCCGTCGCGGGCGACGAGCTCATC
The DNA here is from genome assembly GCA_035605775.1 of Solirubrobacterales bacterium. Lineage (GTDB taxonomy): Bacteria > Actinomycetota > Thermoleophilia > Solirubrobacterales > 70-9 > VRUE01. The sequence continues at coordinate 1,493 of DATNGU010000440.1, forward strand.
TGGCTCCTGCGCCGCCTCAACGAGGAGTGGGGGGTGGCGATCCTGCTGGCCGAGCACCGCCTCGAGCGCTGCCTCGCCGCCGCCGACCGCGTCATCGCGATGGACGCGGGGGCCATTTCCTTCGATGGGTCCCCGAGAGGCTTCTTAGCTTGGGCGCAGGAAGCAGATGTGGCCTTGGAGACCCCGGCTGCCCGCCTGTTCTCGCTCGCTGGCATCGAGCCCCTGCCGGTCGGTGTCCGCGACGCGCGGACGCAACTCGGGCGGGTGGCGTGGGGTGGAGAGTCTCCGGCGGGTGGGCCGGGGGCCCACACCCCGCGACAAGAACCGCCCGCCGTGGCCATCCGCGATCTTTGGATCGAGCTTTCCGACGGGGATGCGTCACGCGACGTTCTCAAGGGAATCGACCTCACAATCACCCGCGGCGAACGCGTGGCACTGATGGGCCGCAACGGCGCCGGCAAGAGCACGCTGCTGCGCACGCTGGCCGGACTTGTCGACCCTGTGCGGGGCAAGGCCGAGGCGCCGGCCGGCATCGCACTTTTGTCGCAGAACCCAAGCGACTATTTGGTGCGAGAGCGGGTCGGCGACGAGCTGCCGGGCAATGCCGGGCTGGCGGCGCTGCGCACGGTCGGGCTGGAGCACGCGGTTGACGCCGATCCGCGTGACCTCTCCGGGGGGGAGCGGCAGCGGCTGGCGTTGGCGATCGCGCTTGCCGGGCGGATGGAGGGTGAGGAGCTGCCGGGCTTCGTCGGTCTCGACGAGCCGACGAGGGGGATGGACCGGGCGCGCAAGAGCGACCTGATCGAGCTGATCGAGGCGCTCGCCGGCCGCGGTGCCGGTGTCGTCGTCGCTACCCACGACGTCGAGTTCGCCGCCACCTTCGCGCAGCGGGTGGTGCTGCTCGGCGATGGCGTCGTCATCGCCGACGGCGACGCAGCCGAGATCCTCTCCGGGGGCTGGTACTTCGCCACCGAGGTCGCCCGCATCCTCGACCTTCCCGGCGTGGTGACGCCCGAGCAGGGAGCGGCCGCGCTGGAGCGGGGGAGGG
>DATNGU010000441.1:0-6246 GCA_035605775.1 Solirubrobacterales bacterium
CCGATCGCCTCCATCTCCTCGCGGATCACGGCTTCCACCTTGCGGTGCACGCGCCACCCGGCCGGCAAATAGGTCCACAACCCGGCTCCCAATTGCCGAATCAGGCCGGCCCGCACCATCAGCTTGTGCGATACCGCCTCCGCATCGGAGGGCGGATCCTTGAGCGTCGGCAGGAACGTCTGACTGAGTCGCGTCACTGCGGGAAACCTATCCACTAGTCGGGCGGAGAGCGGCCGACAGCACGTTTACCTTCGGCGGGCGAGGAGGCTTACGCTCTGGTGAACCGGCGCCCGGCCGTGGGAGAAGCTTGCTCGTCTAGAAGCACGCGGTCAGACTCACCCTTCTGAGCCGCTTCGTGCTCGAGCTTCGCGATCTTCTCGGGAGTGAGGTCACCGGCATTTTCCTGCTCGATGCGGGCAACCCACTCGGCGCCCTCCCGTGACTCGTTCTCGTCGAACTCAACCTTGCCGCGGTCGAGCGACTTGTCGATCTCCTCAAAGAGGGTGTCGACCAATTGAGCTTGGGGAACCTTGCGCAAGGGCTTGCCTCCGGCGAAAATCAAGCCCTCGTTCTTGGCGCCGGCGATGCCGAAGTCGGCGTGGCTGGCCTCGCCGATGCCGTTGACCGCACAGCCCAGCACTGCCACCTCGACCGGCTCGGCGTAGCCTTCCAGCCGCTGCTCGATCTCGGCGACGACCGAATCCATGTCGAACTGGAGGCGGCCGCAGGTCGGGCAGGCGATAAGCACCGGGCCGCGCTCGCGCAGCTGCAGCGCCTTGAGGATCTCCCAGGCGACCTTGACCTCCTCCTCTGCATGGAAGGTGGAGAGGCTGATCCGGATCGTGTCGCCGATGCCGTCGGCGAGCAGGGCGCCAAGCCCTACGGAGGATTTCAGCGACCCGGACCATTTCGTCCCCGCCTCGGTGATCCCAAGATGCAGCGGGTAGGGGATCTTCTCCGAGAGCAAGCGGTTGGCGGCGATCGTGTTGGGGACGTTGGTCGACTTGATCGAGACCTTGAACTCGGTGAAGTCGAGGCCCTCCATCAGCTCGACGAACTCGACCGCGGCGGCGACCAGCGCCTCAACAGGCGCCTCGCGCTCCAGCTCGTGCAAGTGTTTGGGCAGCGAGCCGGAGTTGACGCCGATCCGCATCGGTACCCCGGCGGCGGTCGCCTTCAGTGCCACCTCGGCAACTTTCTCGCGCCCGCCGATATTGCCGGGGTTGAGGCGGATGCAGTGGGCGCCGGCATCGATCGCTTTCAGCGCCAGCGTGTGGTTGAAGTGGATGTCGGCGATCACCGGGATCGGCGACTCCTTGACAATCGTCTTCAGCGCCTCGACGTCGTCGTCGCGTGGCACCGCGACCCGGACGATGTCCGCCCCCGCGTCGGCGACCTTGTGGATCTGCTCCATCGTCGCCGCCAGGTTGGCGGTCTCAGTCTTGGTCATCGTCTGCACCGCGACCGGCGCACCACCGCCGATCGGCACCCCACCAACGAAGATCTGCCGCTTAGAAGCCATGTCTACAGGCTATCTGGGCATTGCCTGCGGCTTGTCTACCGGACGTTGAAACCTTCGCCGGTGAGGCGGCCGATGTCGTTGGTCAGGCCAAGGAAGAAGAGCATGATCACCAGCACGAAGCCGATTGCGCCCGCCCGCTCCATCACCGCGAAGGGGACCGGCTTGCCGCGCACTTTCTCGACCAGGCTCCAGAAGATGTGGCCGCCGTCGAGCGGCAGGAAGGGGAAGAGGTTGATCAGACCGAGGGAGAGGCTGACGAGGGCGAGCAGGATCATCGCCTCGGTAATGCCGAACTTGTCGATCGTCTGGTGGGCGACGTCGCTGACCCCCACCACCCCGGAGACTTCCTTGCGCTGTTCGGCGTCGAGGAGGTTGGCGAAGACGGTGAGGGTTTTGTGGGTGACCAGCCACATGAAGCCGGTGGAGCGATCGAGTGCAGCCCCCACGCCGGGGTCGGCCGGGGCCTCGCCGTAGGAGAACCCGAGCCGGGTGCGGCGGATCGAGGCGTCGTACTCGGGCCGCGCGACGATCGTCTCGACGCTGCCGTCGCGCTTGACGCGCAGGGTCACCGGAGTGGCGGCTTGGCAGCCGTCGACCTGTTTGCCCGCACATTTGTGTGAGGCGACGAGCTCGGCAAAGCTTTCCAGGCGCTTTTCGAGGTCGGCGTTCGGGTAGCTCTCGCCGTCGATGGAGACGATCCGGTCGCCTGGTTGCAGCGAGGCCGCAGCCGGGCTCTTGGGGACGATTTCGCCGACCGTCTGCGTGATCTGGTTGGCGTTCAGCGAGATGACAAAGAGGATTGCGAAGGCGAGGGCGATGTTGACTGCGGGACCGGCGCCGATCACCACGATCCGTTTCCAGACCGGCTGTTCGTAGTAACCGCGATGCTCCTCCCCCGGTGGCAGCTTGTCGTCCGGGTTCATGCCGCTGATCTTCACGTAGCCGCCCGCGGGGATCGCGGCGATGCCGTACTCCGTCTCCCCCCGTTTGATCGACACCAGCCTGGGCCCGAAGAAGAGGAAGAACTTCTCGACCCGCATCCCCGTCGCCTTGGCGGCAAAGAAGTGGCCGGCCTCGTGCAGGATGATCAGGGCCGAAAAGCCGAGGAATATGAAGAGCCAGCTCATACCTTGGCCAACCCGCCGACGTGCTCTTCGGTGCGGCGGCGAGCCTCCTCGTCGACGGCGAAGAGATCGTCGAAGTGAGTGACGGGTTGGGCTGGCATTTCCTCCAGGACCCGCTCGATCACGGTGCCAATCGCGACGAAGTCGATGCGGCCATCGAGAAACGCCGCCACCGCGACCTCGTCGGCGGCGTTGAGCGCGCAGGGTGCCGTCCCCCCTGCCCCGCCTGCTTCCAGGGCGAGGCGCAGACAGGCAAAGGTCTCAAGGTCGGGTGGCTCGAAGCTCAGCTCACCCACCGCCGCCAGGTCGAGCCGCGGCACGTCCACGTCAGCCCGCTCTGGGAAGTGCAGCGCATAGGAGATCGGCACCCGCATGTCGGGATAGCCGAGGTGGGCCAGCGTGGCACCGTCGTTGAGGTCGATCAACGAGTGGATGATCGATTGCGGGTGGACCACCACCGCGATCCGTTCGTAGGGGATGCCGAAGAGGTGATGCGCCTCGATCGCCTCGAACCCCTTGTTCATCAGCGTCGCCGAGTCGATCGTGATCCGCCCCCCCATCCTCCACGTGGGATGCGCGAGGGCGTCCTCGATGCTGACGCCAGCGAGGTCGCTGCGGCCGCGGAAAGGTCCGCCGGAAGCGGTTAGAACAAGGCGGTCGACGGTGCCTGGCTGCTCGGCACTGATCAGCTGGAAGAGCGCCGAGTGCTCGGAGTCGACCGGCAGCAGCCTCGCCCCCGTCGCTTCGGCGAGAGCGGTGGTCAGCTCGCCGCCGATCACGAGGCTCTCCTTGTTGGCGAGCGCGACGTCGATCCCCTCGCCGAGCGCGACGACGGTCGGTCCGAGGCCGGCTGCACCGACCATTCCGTTGAGGACGAGGTCTGCGCCGGAGTTGGCGATCAGCTCGCGAATGCCCTCCTCCCCCTCGAGCACCCGGCCGTCCCAGGCGGAACGGGCGCGCTCGGTGGCGTCGGCCTCAGACAGCGCCACCGTGGGCACGCCATGCTGGCGCGCCTGCTCCAGCAACTTCTCCCAGCTCGACCCCGCCGCAAGCCCGACGACCTGCAGCTCTTCGCTTGCAGCGACGATCTGCAGCGCCTGCACTCCGATCGAGCCCGTCGACCCGAGTATCACCAGCTTCTTCATCTACAGCAGTCTAGGAGGCTCAGTAGACCAGCTGGACGGCGAGGTAGTAGCCGACGACGATCGTGAAGAAGACCGCATCGAGGCGGTCGAGCAGGCCTCCGTGCGGACCGAAGAGCTTGCCGGTGTCCTTCTTGCCGAGATCGCGCTTCACCATCGATGCGAAGAGATCGCCGACCGGGCCTATCGCCGCCACCGCTGCACCGATGATCAGGGCGTCGGTGCCCGAGAGCCAGTCCTGGTAGAGACCGGCGAACCAGAAGCCCATCGTGCCGATCAAAAAGCCACCGATCAGGCCCTCGATCGTCTTGTTGGGCGAGAGGTCCGGAGCGATCCGGTGCGAGCCGAACATGCGGCCGGTCGCGTAGGCGCCGGTGTCGGTCGCGAAGGTGCCGACCAAGACGTCGATCAGCAGCGCGGCGCCGTGGTCGGGCAGGTCGCGGAGCAGCACCGCGTGGACGAGCGGCAGGCCGATCCAGACCGCGCCGAGGACGGTCACCCCCATCGAGATGACGATGCCGTCGCGAGGCCGACGCCGTGCCCCGAAGAAGAAGAGCAGTGGGAACGAGGCGGTGGCGAGCAGGAGGATGTTGAAGGCGGTGCCGAAATAGGCGGCGAGGACCATCGCCACGACGGCGATGTAGGCGGCCATCTGGACCGGTCGCAACGGCGCCGTCATCAGGAAGTACTCGCGCAGGCAGAGCAGGCCGATTCCGACCATCGCAAGGGCGAAGACGAGTCCACCGAGCACGGCGATCGCTATCGCAAAGGCGATCCACGGGATCGCGACGAGGATCCGCCGGGCAGTCTCGCCGTTGAGGACTGCGCGGCGCTGCGGGCGCGGTTGGCGCGGTGGCCGCTCTCGGGGCGGCGGCTCCTCGGCAAACATCTCCTCGTCGAAGAGGTCGCGGACCATCGCCTAGGCCCTCGTCCCGAAGCGCCGGCGTCGCACTTCGAACTCGCGCAGCGCCTCCTCGAAGGCGGCGCGGCTGAAATCTGGCCAAAGCTCGTCGCGGAAGACCAGCTCTGAGTAGGCGCACTGCCAGAGCAGGTAGTTGGATACCCGCTGCTCGCCGCTGGTTCGGATCAGAAGATCGGGATCGTGCATCTCGGGCGCGTAAAGGTGCCTGCGGAACTCCTCCTCGGAGTCCCCCTTGAAAGTTCGCGCTGCGTCGACGATCTCCGCCCGCCCCCCGTAGTTGAAGGCGACGAAGAGGGTGATGCGGGCGTTCTCGGCAGTGGTCTCCTCGGCCCACTCCATCCGCTTCACCAGATCCTTGGCGACGCCCTCGCGGCGGCCGACGAAGCGCATTCGCACGCCTTCCGCGTCCAGCTCGGGGGTCTCGGCGTCGATGCGTTCGCCGAACATCCGCATCAATCCCTCGACCTCCTCGGTGGGACGCGCCCAGTTCTCGGTCGAGAAGGAAAAAACGGTCAACTCCTCGACTCCCAGCTCAGCCGCATCCCGCAACCGCGCCTTGACCGTGTCGGCGCCGGCGCGGTGCCCCTCGACGACCGGCAATCCACGCTGCTGTGCCCAGCGTCCGTTGCCGTCGGTGATGATCGCTACGTACCGCGCGGAGGTGCTCACACCTCCAGGATCTCCTCTTCCTTTCCCTCGAGGAGCGCGTCGATCTCGGCGATCGCCTCGTCGGTCTGCTTCTGCAGCGCGGCCTCGGCGCGGCGCTCGTCGTCCTCGCCCGCTTCGCCCTCCTTCTTCAGCTCGCGCAGGTCCTGCATCGTGTCGCGGCGGATGTTGCGCACCGCGACCCGTCCCTCCTCGGCGACGCCGTGCACCACCTTGACCATCTCGCGGCGGCGCTCCTCGGTCAGCTCGGGAATTTGCAGGCGGATCACGCTGCCGTCGTTGCTCGGCGTCAGGCCCACGTCGGACTCCTGGATCGCCTTCTCGATTTCCCCTATCGATCCCTTGTCGAAGGGAGTCACGGTGAGTAGGCGAGCATCGGAGGTGGCGATGTTGGCGAGCTGCTTCAGCGGCGTCTGCGAGCCGTAGTAGTCGACAGAGATCCGGTCCAGCAGGTGGGGCGAGGCGCGGCCGGTGCGTACCGTGGCCAGCTCGCCACGGCTTGACTCGACCGACTTCTGCATTCGGCCTTCGGCGTCCTTGAGCATCTCGTCGATCAGCTCCACTGGATCCTCTCTCCCATCCTCAGCCGGCGGCGCTGGCGACCAGCGTGCCGACCCTCTCGCCGCCGACGATCCTATCTATGTTGCTCTCGTCGCCCATGTTGAAGACGTAGATCGGCAGATCGTTGTCCATGCAGAGCGAGAGCGCGGTCGAGTCCATCACCTCGAGACCACGTTCGATCGCTTCGCGGTGGGTGATCTCCGGGATGAACTTTGCCTCGGGGTGAGTCGCGGGGTCGGCGTCGTAGACCCCTTCGACTCCGTTCTTGGCCATCAGGATCGCTTCCGCATGGATCTCCAGCGCGCGCAG
>DATNGU010000442.1:0-3296 GCA_035605775.1 Solirubrobacterales bacterium
GCTTGCGCCGCCGCCCAGGCCTTCCTCGGCGAGCTGGACACCGAGCGGGCGGCCAGAGTCGCCGCCGCTCTCGAGATCCCGGGCCGGCTCGAGCGCGTCGCGGACGATCCGCCTGTCTTCTTCGATGCCGCCCACAACCCGGAGGGTGCGGCCGCGCTGGCCGAGGCCCTACCCGAATTGACCGCCGGCCGGCCGACGGTCGCCTGTCTGGCGATGCTGAGCGACAAGGACGCCGTCGCGACCGTCGAGGCGCTGGCGCCGGTGCTGACGACGGCCGTCTGCACCGAGCTGCCGGCGAGCGTGCTCGCGGTGCGCGGCATGCCGGGAGCACGCTCGCGCCCGGCCGGCGAGCTGGCCGAGGCCTGCCGCGCGGCAGGCCTCTCAGCCAAGAGCGAGCCGGACTTTGCTGCCGCGCTGCGGTGCGGTCGCGGGCTGGCCTGGGAAGCGGGGGGCATCCTGATCGTCGCCGGCTCGCACTACGCCTTGGCGCCGGCACGTGAGGCGCTGGCGGACTGAAGCCGGTATGGGAGGATTAAGGCGTGGAACGCAGCGCCGGATCTGAACTGCTCTCGATGATGGCCCTGGTCGCCGCGGTCGTCGCCGCGGTGATTTTGATCTTCTTCGGACTCGGCTATCTGTTCGGCAGCCTCTTCCTCTGAGCCCTGACAGGGTTCACGAGGCAGGCGGCGAAGTAGACTCACCGCGCCCCCGGTGGGCACCCTAGTCATGGCTACAGCGATCTTCGGCATCAGTAACAACGGCCTCAACCTGGTCGTCAACCTGCTCATCCTGATGCTGGTTGTTGTTTGGCTGGCCCTGATCGTCTACACCTACCTCGACGCCAAGCGACGCATCTCCGATCCGTTCCTGGTGGGATGTGCGACGCTCGCCTCGTTCATTCCCTATCTGGGGACGGCCATCTACGCAATCGTTCGTCCCCCCGAGTTCCTCGAGGATGCTCACGAGCGCGAGCTGGAGATAAAGGCAGCCGAGTTGAGGGTGCGGCAGCTCACTGAGCACTCGTGTCCGGGTTGCGGATTCCCGATCGAAAAGAACTTCCTGCGCTGTCCGGAGTGTCAGCGGCGCCTCAAGGATCCCTGCCCGAGCTGCAGCCGTCCGGTCGATCCAGCGTGGGCGCTATGCCCCTACTGCGAGACGCCGCTGTCCGGGCCGGAGCGACCGCGACGCAAACGGCCCGACGATCGCAAACGACCGCCCGAGGAGCGCCAGTCGCCGAGGCGGAAAGAGGAGCGTGCCAAACGGCCCGAGCCCGCCGCCCGGCGGGAGTCGACCGCGCCCCCCCGCGACCCCACTGCCGCCAGGGAAGAGCCGCAGCGGGAGGCGCCGAAAGAGCCTTCGAAGCCCAAACGACAGCAAAGGAGCCCCAGCCGTGAGCCGGACCCTGATCCTCGTCAAGCCTGACGCCTTCGAGCGCGCCCTGAGCGGCGAGGTGATTGCACGGTTCGAGCGCAAGGGCCTGCGGATCGCGGCGCTGAAGACGATGTTGGCGAGCGAGGCGATCGCCAACGAGCACTACGCCGAGCACGCCGAGAAGCCTTTCTTCAGCGAGCTGGTCGAGTTCATCACCGGCGGCACGTTGGTCGCGATGGTGCTCGAGGGGGTCGAAGCGGTGTCAGCGGCGCGCCAGCTGATCGGTGCCACCAACCCGGTCGAGGCGGCCCCAGGCTCGATCCGCGGTGAATACGCACTCGAGGTCACCTTCAACATGGTCCACGGCTCCGACTCGGACGAGTCGGCCGAGCGCGAGATCTCGATCTGGTTCCCTGAGCTTTCGTAGAGCCGGGGAATGGGTGGGGACTCCACTTAACTTTTTCCGAAGACACTCTGCGGCTGTCCGCATGCCACGCCGCGGAAAAAGTACAAGACGTTCCGCCCCCACCCATTCCCCGGCTCCATGAGAGTGGTCCTGGCATCGGGATCTCCTCAGCGACGTGAGCTTCTTCAGAAGCTGGGGGTTGAGTTCGAGGTCGTCGTTCCCGGGGTCGAGGAGCTTTCGGGCGGTGATCCCGAGATTGAGGTTCTGGAGAATGCGCGGCTTAAGGCAAACGCCGCTCGCGCGGGTGGTCGGTCCCCTGCCGTGACAGGACCCGCGGGTCTAGTGGTCGCGTGTGACACCGATGTCGTCCTCGACGGTAAGGCACTGGGGAAGCCAGCTGGTGCAGCTGAGGCTCGTGAGTACCTGGAGCGGATGTCGGGACGACCGCACGTCGTCATGAGTGGGCTGGTGGTGCTCACCGATGGCGAGGAGCGGAGTGGGCTGGAACGGACCACGGTGGTCTTCAAGCAGCTGAGCGAGGCGGAGATAGATCGCTATGTCCGCCTCGGTGAGTGGAAGGGCAGGTCGGGGGGCTACGCGATCCAGACACTTGGTTCGACCTTGGTCGAACGGATCGAGGGGAGTGTGTCGAATGTGGTCGGGCTGCCGGTCGGGCTGTTGCTTGAGCTTGCGCCTGGGTTGGTCGGCTTGGGCCATCTGGGATGATTGCGCCTGCTTTTCCCCCAAATTGCACACATGGGCGTATTCAGCTATCTAACGGGACTCGGTGGCCGCGACATGGCGGTCGACCTGGGCACGGCCAACACCCTCGTCTACGTGCGGGGTCGTGGCATCGTGCTCTCCGAGCCCTCGGTTGTGGCGATCGACTCGCGTAGCGGACAGGTTCACGCGGTCGGCGTTGAGGCGAAGCGGATGCTCGGTCGTACCCCGGGGACGATCACCGCAATCCGCCCACTCAAGGATGGGGTGATCGCTGACTTCGACGTCACCGAACAGATGCTGCGCCACTTCATCAAACAGGTTCACTCCAACCGCTTTGCCCACCCACGGGTGGTCGTCTGCGTCCCATCAGGTGTTACCGGCGTCGAGAAGCGGGCGGTCGAGGAGGCATGCCTCTCGGCCGGCGCCCGCAAGGCGTACCTGATCGAGGAGCCGATGGCGGCGGCGATCGGGGCCGGCCTGCCGGTAGCCGAGCCGACCGGGTCTCTGATTGTCGACGTCGGCGGCGGTACCACCGAGGTGGCTGTCATCTCGCTTGGTGGAATCGTCGTCTCGCAGTCGATCAGGGTGGGGGGCGACGAGCTCGATGAGGCGATCGTCCACCACTGTAAACAGCACTACAAACTTGCGATCGGCACGCAGACGGCGGAGGAGGTCAAGCTCGAGGCGGGCTCGGCCTCGCAACTGCCGGAGGAGGTTGAGGTGGAGATCCGCGGTCGCGATCTCGTCTCCGGCCTGCCAAAAACGATCACGCTCGGCTCGGCTGAGGTCCGCGAGG
>DATNGU010000443.1:0-2339 GCA_035605775.1 Solirubrobacterales bacterium
TCACCACCGTCGTCGCCAAGCTCTTCAACACCGTCCAACCAGACGTCGCCTACTTCGGCCAAAAGGACGCCCAGCAGGTGGCAGCCATCCGCCGCATGGTCCGTGACCTCGACTTCCCGCTGCGGATCGAGGCGCTGCCGATCGTGCGCGAGCCCGACGGTCTGGCGATGAGCTCTCGCAACTCCTACCTCAGCCCGGATGATCGCCAGCGGGCGACGGCGCTCTCGCAGGCGCTTGGCGTGATCGAGCGGGTCGCTCGCGCGGATTCGCTCGCGGCCGGGCTCGAGGCCGGACGGCATGAGCTGGAAGCGGCGGGTGTTGAGCCGGAGTACCTGGAGGCTCGCGACGCGGAAAGTTTAGAGCCGGTAGCCGAGCTGAACGGCCAACCGACCCTGGTCGCAGTCGCGGCCCAGGTTGGCGGCGCACGGTTGATCGACAACACGACGGTGCGACCGAATGGCCCGGCCCGCCAAGACTTGGAACACGTAAATGATGAGACAGAGGGGGCGAACAACTGATGCAGAGGCAGATGCTCAAGTCCAAGATCCACCGGGCGACGGTGACCGACTGCGATGTCGACTACATCGGCAGCATCACGGTCGACACCGAGCTAATGGCTCAGGCCGACCTAATCACCAACGAGCAGGTCCATGTCTGGGACATCGACAACGGCGCCCGCTTCGTCACCTACGTGATCGACGGTGAGCCGGGCTCCGGCACGATGCAGGTCAACGGCGCCGCTGCCCACCTGACCCGCCCCGGACACAAGATCATCGTCGCTTCCTTCGGCGCCTATGACGAGAGCGACCTAGAGACCTACTCGCCCGTCGTCGTCCACGTTGACGACGCCAACCGGGCAGTCGCGGTCGACAGCCACCCGGAGGTGCTGCTCTCGCAGGAGGTCTTGTCATGAGCGAGCGCACCCCGGTCACGCTGCCGCGCCTGGCGGAGATGAAGGAAGCCGGCGAACCGATCGTGATGGTCACCGCCTACGACTACCCCTCGGCGCGGGTCGCCGAGGAGGCCGGCGTCGACCTCGTCCTGGTCGGTGACACGGCGGCGATGGTCGTGCTCGGCTACCCCGGCACCGAGGCCGTTTCGATGGACGAGATGGTGATGCTGGGCCGAGCGGTGCGGCGGGGACTGCGCACCCCACTGATGGTCGGGGACATGCCGATGGGCAGCTACGAGTCCAGTAACGAGCTGGCCGTCCAGAGCGCCCAGAGGCTGGTCAAGGAGACCGGCTGTCAGGTGGTCAAGCTAGAGGCTGGGGGGACCTCTGTCGAGCGAGCGCGGGCGATCGTCCGCGCCGGCATCCCGGTGATGGGTCATGTCGGGTTGACGCCGCAGACCGCCACTGCGCTAGGCGGATACAAGACCCAGGGCAAGACCGCACAGGGCGCGATCCAGCTGCTCGAGGACGCGCTGGCCCTGCAGTCCGTCGGCTGCTTCGCGATCGTCTTCGAGGCGGTTCCGGCGGCGATCTCCGAGGCGATCGTTGAGAAGCTCGACATTCCGGCAATCGGCATCGGCGCCGGTCCGGCGACGGCAGGCCAGGTTCTTGTCTTCCACGATCTGCTGGGGATCACGACTGGCCGAACGCCGAAATTTGTCAAGCGCTATGCCGAGGTCCACGAGGCGATGGTGGACGGGGTCGGCCGCTACGCCGAGGAGGTGCGCTCGCATCGCTTCCCCGAGCCCGATCATGTCTACGGAGTCGAGCCGGCCGAGCTGCAGGAGTTCCGGCGGTACCTAGAGCAGAAGGAGGATGTCGGGTCGAGGGCGTCCTGGGCTTGGGAGCCGTTGCCCTAATGCGCGGTTAGCATCTAGCGTCGATGAGCCTCACGGCCGAGGAGCGGCGCGCGCAGCTGGTTGACCTCTATAACGAGGTCCAGGAGTGCAGAAAGTGTCCGCTGCACGAGACCCGCACCAAGGCGGTCTTCGGGGCGGGGGACGCCGACGCCGAAGTGATGTTTGTCGGCGAGGCGCCTGGCGCTGAAGAGGACCGCCAGGGCTTGCCCTTCGTCGGTCGTGCCGGACAGCTGCTCAATCAGATGCTGGCAGGGATCGGGCTCTCGCGCGAGGACGTATTCATCGCCAACGTGCTCAAGAGCCGGCCTCCGGGCAATCGCGATCCCCAGCCCCTGGAGGTCGAGGCCTGTCGTCCCTATCTGTTCGAGCAGGTGCGGCTGATCGAGCCCAAGGTCGTCTGCACTTTGGGCAACTTCGCGACCAAGTTGCTGAGTGGCAACCCAGCGGGGATCACCAGGGTTCGGGGGACGCCCCAGGTGCACGAGCTGGGGGGCCGCGCGATCTTCTTGCTGCCGCTCTTCCATCCG
>DATNGU010000444.1:0-7600 GCA_035605775.1 Solirubrobacterales bacterium
CAGAGCGGCTCGGGGTGACGCCGGCGACCGCAACCTCGATGCTGAAGCGCCTCGCTGGCCTCGGCCTCGTCGACTATTTGCGCTACAAGGGGGTGACATTGACCCCGGCTGGGGAAAAGGTGGCGCTAGAGGTGATCCGCCATCACCGGCTGATCGAGGCCTACCTGTCCGAGGCGCTGGGGATGCCCGACGACCGCGTCCACGAGGAGGCGGAGGTGCTCGAGCACTACATCTCCGAGGAGCTGGAGCTGCTGATCGCGGCCAAGCTCGGTGAACCGAGCCACGACCCCCACGGCACGCCGATCCCCGGCCCCGACTTGCGGCCGCCCGTCGGTGAGGGCGGCGATCGTTGAAGCAATCCCCGTTGGCGGCGACCAAGGCGCCCGTCGAGGGAGAGGACTCCGGCGCGCCGACGGTCGAGGACGTCCTTCCCGGCGAGGCTGCGGTCGCCGCCGCCGCGCGGCGCTCACTGGACGGGCACAACCGGGGCCTGGGCCGGATCTGGCCCTTCCTCGGCCCGGCCTTCGTCGCGGCGGTTGCCTACATCGACCCCGGCAACTTCGCCACCAACATCGCCGGTGGGGCCAAGTTCGGCTACTTGTTGCTCTGGGTCGTGCTGGCGGCGAACCTGATCGCGATGCTGGTCCAGACCCAGTCGGCGAAGCTGGGCATCGCGACCGGCAGGAACCTCGCCGAGCTCTGTCGGGAGACTTTCTCGCGGCGCACGTCGATCGCCCTCTGGCTGCAGGCGGAGCTGGTCGCGATGGCGACCGACATCGCCGAGGTGGTCGGCGCCTCGCTCGGGCTCAACCTGCTCTTCGGCATCCCGCTCTTTCCGGCTGGGCTGATCGCCGGCGCCGGCGCCTTCGCGATCCTCGGCCTGCAGCAGATGGGTTTCCGGCGGCTAGAGGCGGGAATCACGGCGCTGGTCGGCGTCGTCGTCGCCTCCTTCGTGATCGAGCTCTTCCACGCCAAGCCGGCGGGCGGCGAAATCGCCAAGCACCTCTTCGTCCCCGGCTTCGCCGGGACCGAGAGCATCCTGATTGCCACCGGGATCATTGGCGCGACGGTGATGCCGCATGTCGTCTACCTGCACTCGGCGTTGACCCAGAAACGGATCGTCGGTCGCGACGCCGAGGAGCGGAAACGGATCCTCGGCTTCGAGAAAGTCGACGTGGTGATCGCGCTCTCGCTGGCCGGCCTGGTCAACCTCTCGATGATGATCGTCGCCGCGGCCCTGTTCAACGCCAGCGGCCTGACCGGCATCGACTCGATCGAAGACGCCTTCGCCGGGCTCGAAGCCCTGGTCTCCGGCAACGCCGCGACCATCTTCGGCATCGCTCTGCTCGCCTCCGGCTTTGCCTCGTCCTCGGTCGGCACGATGGCTGGCCAGGTGGTGATGCAGGGCTTCATCCGCCGCAGAATCCCCCTCTTTCTGCGCCGCGCGATCACCCTTGCCCCGGCGCTGGTCGTGCTCGCCATCGGCTTCAACCCGACTGACGCCCTGGTGCTCAGCCAGGTTGTCCTTTCCTTCGGCATTCCCTTCGCCCTGGTGCCGCTGTTGCTGATCGCGCGCCGCCGCGAGATCATGGGCTCGCTCGTCAACCCCAGCTGGCTGACCGCCTTCGCCGGCACCATTGCGGCCCTGATCATCGGCCTCAACGTCTTCCTGATCGCCGACCTGTTCCTCTAGATGGTTGATTCATTTACGCTTGCAGCGATGAGCTTGGCCGCTGATTTCAAGCAGGTGCTGGATGCGATGCCGCCCGATTGGACCGATCTGGAGCTGGATCTGCGGATCGACGACGAGAGTCAATATGTCGACACCGCTGTCGCGTTGAGCCAGGTCAATGCCCAGCCTTACTCAGAGGCGGATTGGCACTGGCGCTTGCTGGTCGCGCACAGCTTTGGGCACGCTGCCGCCGCGGACACCGTGGCCGGGGTGCTGGAGAAGCTGGATTCGGACGGCGTGGCCGGTGAGATGCAGGTACGTGAGGTCCGCGAGGGGCGGGCCGAGGTCGTGCAGATGTGGGGCCGGCCGGAGAGCGTCCGCGAAGAGTTCCGCCAGCGCCGCTCGCTGTAGTGGCCCGCGTCGTCGCGGTGGCAACCGATCTGTTGCTGGGGAGCAAGGTCGATGCGACGCTGACCGCCGCCGGTCACAAAGTCACCTTGGCACCAGCGCTCAGCGAAGCCCAGCTGGATGACGCAGAGCTGATCGTGGCTGACCTGGATACTGAGAATCCGGAAGCCCTCGTAGGACTCGGTGTCCCGGTCCTCGGCTATTACTCCCACGTCAACGCCGCGACCAAGGAAGCCGCCGACGCTGCCGGCATCGACTTGGCGGTCCCACGATCCCGTATGGCCAGGGAACTCCCCCAGCTGGTGGACCAGCTGCTTGCGGCGCCTTAGCTGACGCTGAGGCGTACCTCCCCTTAGGGACTCAGCCGGAAAGCGTCGTCCACATCGAGCGGCCGCTCGAGCAAGCCGTGCTCCAGATCCCAAGCCGCCCACTCGCGCAGCACCGCGGGGTCGAAGCGGGCTGGGTGGAGGTCCGGCAGGAGGGCGCGCAGCTGCGCTGCCTGGTCGGCTCGGTCGAGGCTGGGTACCGCGGCGAGCAGGTCGTCGAGCGCTTGAGCAGGATGATCGGCGGCGAGCTCATAGCCGCGAGCGGTGGCCGCGACGACCGCGTCGACCAACTCCGGATCGCTCTCGATCGTGCGCTGGGATGCAGTCAGGATCAGCTCTGGGTAAGGCGGCGCGCCATAGCGGTCGACCTTGAAGACGCGGATCGGAATGCCCTGGCGGCGCAGCGCCACTCCCTCCGCATTCCAGAATCCCGTTGCCGCGTCGACCTTGCCGGCGGCGAGTGAGGAGACGGCGTTGAAGCCGATCGTCACCCGGTGAACGCGAGTGGGGTCGCCGCCGTCCGCTGCAACCTCGGAGTCGACCACCGCTTCGTCTGAAGGGAGGCCGGTGACGCCGACGGTGTTTCCCTCGAGGTCGCGGGGGCGGCGCACGGGGCCTGCCCCCCGGGCGATCACCGCGGCGAGCGGGCGCTGCACGATCGGCATCGTCCCGACCACCTTCAGGCCGCTCTCGCGGGCTATTCCGAGGTCGTGGATGTCGAGGATCGCGAAGTCAGCGCGGCCCGCCTCGAGCAGCTTTGGCGCGTCGGTCGATTCGCCCGGCTGGCGAATGGTCAGGTCGATTCCTTGCTCGCCGTAGTAGCCCCCGCCCTGCGCGGCATAGATGCCGGAATGAACCGCGTTGGGAACAAAATCGAGCACGAGCGTCACGCCTTTCGGCGCGCCCGGTTCTGCGCCGCCCCCGCCGCACCCGGCAACCCCGGTAAGCAGCAGAGCGGCCGCCAGCAGCGCGGCAGCTCGTTTCATTCAACAGGGAAAACTATTCAATCCCTTTTCCGGATACACTCCCGCCCCGAAACCGAGTTAGGGACTAGGGACTAGAGGAGGCGTAACCAGTGCAGCAACGAGGACTCGCGGCATATCTCGCCGAGCTGATCGGCACTTTCCTGCTGGTGTTCTTCATCGTCAGCGTGGTCGTGCTGTTCGTGGCCACCGGCAATCAGGCTCAGTTCGGTTCGGACTTTGCCGTCGTCGGCCTTGTTCACGCCTTCTTACTGTTCGGGCTGATCGTGATGTTCGGCGTGGCCAGTGGCGGTCATTTCAACCCGGCCGTGACCCTGGCCGCAGCGGCGATCAAACGGATCGCCCCGGTGGACGCGGTGATCTACATGCTCGCCCAGCTGTCCGGCGGTGTGCTCGGCGCGCTGCTCGCCAAGGGCCTGCTGCTCGACGAGGGGCGCGCCACGCACTACGGCGCTGCCCAGGTCAGTGGCCTGCTCGGTGGCAACTTCCAGGGCATGATCGTCGAGGGGGTCGGGACCTTCTGTCTGGTCCTCGTGATCCTCGCTGCGGTCTACTCGAAAAAGAGCGTTAAGGACTGGGCGCCGCTGGCGATCGGTACCACGCTCGGTTTCATCGTCATGGTCGGTGGCCCTCTGACCGGCGGCTCCTTCAACCCGGCCCGCTGGTTCGGTCCCGCTCTGGTCGGCAACGAGTGGGGCGGCGTCTGGCCTTACCTGCTCGGTCCGATCGTCGGCTCGCTGCTGGCGGCGGTCGTCTACAAGCTCGTCCTGGAGCCCGGCGGGGCGGCACCGACCGAACCGCCGGAGCGGGTCAAGGCACCGGCTGCGCCAAAGCCCGGCGCCGGCTCCACCGCCTGAACGCAGGCATCCTCTAGCCCTTAGTCCGCCGGGCCGCAGTGGCCCGGCGGCCGCATGCTTGCAGTAGCTTGGGAATCGTGCGCCGGATCACCTTCTCGCGGAACTACACGCTCTCCCTCTCGCGCACCTGTCAGTGCTACTGCAAGTACTGCGCCTTCGCGACGCGCAAAGCACACATCTACGCTCCCGACGAGGTCGAGCAACGCCTGGACGAGGCGGAGCGGCGCAACGCGAAGGAGCTGCTCGTCCTCACCGGCGAGCGACCTGAGGTCAACCCCGACGTGGCCGCCCGACTCAGCGAATGGGGCCACAAGGACTTCACGTCCTATGTCGTCTGGGCCTGCGAGCGGGCGCTGGAGCGCGGCATCCTGCCCCACACCAACATCGGCGTTCTCGGCCGCGAGGATCTGGCGCGGCTGCGCGAGGTGACCGCGTCGCAGGGTTTGATGCTGGAGTCCGTTGCCGAGCGTTTGATGGAGACCGTCCACGCTGGCTCGCCGACCAAGCATCCCGCGAAGCGCTTGGCGACCATCGAAGCCGCGGGTGAGCTACGGATTCCTTTCACCACGGGGATCTTGGTCGGTATTGGCGAGACGGAGAACGAGCAGGTCGAATCGCTGGAAGCGATTGCCGAGTCGCATCGCCGCCATGGCCACATACAAGAGGTCATCCTGCAGAACTTCGTCCCGCATCCGCGCTACTACGGGCGGGAGGTGGCGGAGATCGCCGACCTCTCGGCACGGCGGCGTTGGGGAGATGACAGCCCCTCCGTCGGAGCAACAGCTGTGGAGGCTCCGCCGGAGGGGCTGTCATCTCCCTCCGAGCCTTACCCCTCCTGGGCGAGTGAGATCTCCGTCGATGACATCAAGCGGTTGATTCGCGAGTGCAGGCGGCTGATGCCCGACGTGGGGATCCAGGTGCCGCCGAACCTCTCCGATGCCTGGGCCGAGCTGGTTGAGGCTGGGGCAACCGATCTTGGGGGGCTGTCGGCTAATGGCGATCACATCTCTCCTGAGCATGCGTTCCCCAGTCCGCATGAGGTGCGGAAGGAATTAGCGCCTAAGGGCTTTGCGCTGACCGAGCGGCTGTGCGTCTATCCGCAGTACATGGGCCCGGAGTGGATGGAGCAGGGGGTCCTCGACGTGATCAAGCTGAAGTACTGGAGCTTCATTCCGCGCAAGGGCTCCGGGCGCCGGAACGAAGAGGTGATCGACGGACACTTGGCACCTGAAGCGATCGCGAAGGGACGTGACGGGGCCGAGCTGAGTGAGGATGAGCTGACCGCGTTGTTTGCGGAGACTCGGCCCGAGGTGATCGAGGAGATGCGGGTTGCGGCTGATGAGCTGCGGGCCGAGTTGGCGGGGGACCGAGCCACCTTTGTCGTCAACCGCAACATCAACTTCACCAACATCTGCGTGGTTGGCTGCGCGTTCTGCGGGTTCGGGCAGGGGAAGCGCTCGCCCGATGCATATGAGGTCTCAGAAGAGGACTTCGCCGAGCGCATCGGCGAAGCGGTCGAGTTCGGGGCCACCGAGATCTGCATGCAGGGAGGAATCCATCCGGACCTGACCCTGGAGGAGTACGGCAAGTGGCTGCGCCTGGCCAAAGAGGTGGCGCCGCAGCTGCACCTGCACGCCTACTCGCCGATGGAGGTTCACTACATGTGTGAGCGCTCCGGCAAGGAGCCGGCCGAGGTCTTCGAGTACCTGCTCGAGTGCGGCCTGGGTTCGACCCCGGGCACTGCGGCGGAGGTGCTCGACGACGGTGTCCGCCAGCGGATCTCCCCCAACAAGCTGCCAGCCGAGCGCTGGGTGGAGATCATCGAAGCTTCGCACCGCGCTGGGCTGCGCTCTACCTCGACCGTGATGTTCGGCCACATCGAGGAGCCGCGCGAGCTTGCCCGCCACATGCTGGTGGTGCGCGCTCTGCAGGAGCGGACCGGCGGCATCACCGAGTTCGTGCCGCTCAGCTTCATCCCTTTCAACACGATGCTCGGCCGCACCCACGGCATCGAGGAGATCTCGGCGAGCGAGAATCTCAAGCACACCGCCGCCTTCCGGCTGGCGCTGGGGCGGACGATTCCCAACCTGCAAGCGAGCTGGGTGAAGATGGGATTGGAGGCGGCGACCGAGGCGCTGCGCTGGGGGGTCAACGATCTGGGCGGCACCTTGATGGAGGAGAACATCTCGCGAATGGCGGGCTCCCAACATGGCGTGCGCCTCGAGCCCGAGCAGCTGATCGAGGCGGCCCGCGCCGCCGGCCGGGCTCCCGCCCAGCGCACGACCCTCTACGAGATCGTCGAGACCTACTAGCTGGACGTTTGATCTAGCGCTATCGTGCGGGAATCGCTTCGCGTTCTGCAGCGGTGGGGAATGGGTTCCCGGGGCTGGCGATCGTCTCTTTGATCGCCCTGCTTGTAGCGCTCGGAATCGCCGCCTTGATCGCCCTCCAGCCGTGGGCGGCGAACTCGACCGCTCCGCAGCTGAGCGTCGCGCCGGGACTCGGGATCGGGCTGGGCGACTCGGTCGTCGTGGCTTTGGCTCCCGAGGGCGATGTGGCCGACGCTCGTATCGCCCGTGCTGGTAAGCCGACCTTCATCGACAAGCCCGCCCCGACCCGCGAACCCGGGCCCGTCCGGGAGTTGGCCGTCGCCCGGGCCCGTCCCGTTGCGCACCCGAAGCCCGTTGCCGCACCCGTGAGGCCACCTCGACCGCCTTCGCCGCGGTCGCCATCCCAGCCCCAGGCCACGCCTGTTTCCGTGCCGACGCCGGCCCCCGTTTCCTCGCCCGAGTCATCTCCTGCGCCGTCCACCCAGGTCGTGGCCAGCAATGGAAACGGCCTGCAGGGGCCGATCGCTGGCGGCGCCGAAGTTGGCAGCACCACTGGCGTGGTTCAGGTTCGCGAGGGAGACGAGTACGCGTTTTCGTTTTCCTTTTCCGCGGAGCCGATCGCTTACCGGATGCCGGGAGACGACAACCTGATCGTGCGGTTCATCGGAGAGGCGAGCGAACGTCCGAGTTTCGGGTTGCAACTTTGGGACGACGGCACTGGCAGCGGGCACGGCCTCTGGTCGAGTGGCGAGGCGATGGGCGGAGAACACTTCCTCGTCTCGGTCGCGGACTCCGTGAACCACGAAGTGACCGTCTATTTCCGCGCGTCGAGCGCAGAAGATGGTTTCTACCTGCTCTTTCTCGACGGCCAGCCGGTCGACGTGCGCGCCGGTGTCAGCCTGATCGACGCGGGCAGTAGCTATGCACAGGTCGAAGCTGGGCTTTTTCGCGAAGGCGAACACGTCGAAAGGACGCCTGAGATTCGCTTCGGACCGGTAAGGCTCGGCACCACGTTGGGATCCGT